>SOJN01000104.1 GCA_004376575.1 candidate division TA06 bacterium
TGCGCGCTGGCAGGTGTCATTATTGGCATTCTTGCTGTTGGTTTTTGTAAACCGAACAATTGCCATGCTCAGATGGTCATAAATGAGGTGATGGCCAATGTGAAGGGCCCAGAGAATAAATTCGGACGCTACAATGAATTTGTAGAAATATACAACGCATCTTCCAATCCACTGGACCTTTCCGGGTGGATGGTTACAGATGGCGATGCAGTCGATATTATCACTCCGTGGTCAGACTCACTCGGTCTATTGAGTCCCAACGTTATTCTTGACACGTACGTGATACCAGGCAGGAACTATGCTCTCATCATTGACAGAGACTATGCCTCGGCCCCTGACAGTGAGGGGTACAGACCCTATCAGTTTGCGCCAGGCACGATCATTCTCACAACGAAAAACAGCACAATTGGAAACGGTCTCTCCACGAAAGACCCCATCGTCTTGCTGAACGCAAGCGGAGACACCGTTGACACATATGGAACACCCTGGGAGGAACTCGATTCTGTACCCTTTGATCCTGGCGACGGAATATCTGCTGAGAGGGTTTTCCCAGGGATGGCCGATACAGAATCGAACTGGTTGGCATGTGTGGACACGGCCGGATGCACTCCTGGAAGCCAGAACTCCGTCACGCCCTATCTGGGCGTCGGTCTCTCATGGGAGGACATAGCGTTTACTCCGCAAAAGCCAGAACCAGGACAGGATGTGGAAATAAGAGCCACGGTTCATAATCGATCCATGGAGCCGGCATCAAACGTTAGAGTTCTCTTCTATGTTGATTCTGATTGGAATTCAGATCCAGATAATAAGGAGTTGCTTGGAACAGTTAGCTTGAGCAGTATTGATCCTTTTGGCGGTAAAGCAGATGCAGGGATCAGGTGGCAGAGCCCAGGAGAGGGTTGTCACAGAGTTGGCGTGCGGGTTAGAGACAGCGTGTGCGCATTCAGAATGCTCAGGGTTGGGGGAGCACTTGGGGATGTGATCATCAACGAGATAATGTATGACCCGGATAGGAGTGGGGAGTGGGTGGAGGTTTACAATAGGACGAACCATGGGTTGAATCTGCGAGGATGGCGCATAGCAGATGGAGTAAAATCCTACGCAATCTGCGAGACCGACATCATTCTCGAGCCTGAAAGTTTCGCCCTGATCAGTTCCGACAGTCATGCACTTTTCACAACATATGTAGTTCCGGACTGCATTGTACTCGAGCCGGGCACTCTTCCCTCCTTGAACAATCAGGGCGATACAGTACTTCTTTCTGATATTGCGGGGTTTGAGTCTGACATGGTGCATTACCTGAGAACCTGGGGAGGGGAAAAAGGGGTCTCCCTGGAGAGAGTGAGTGCTGAGGTTAAATCCAATGAGAGGGCAAACTGGAGTAGCTGTGTGAGCCCCGAGGGTGCCACCCCTGGCCTAAGAAACTCCATATTTGTCGGTTTGAGCCCCAGGCAGGCCAGGCTCAGCCTTTCTCCCAACCCTTTTTCTCCGGATGGTGACGGGTTTGATGATCGGACAGTGATCTCCTATCAGTTACCTTTTAGTGTGGCAAGACTGAGGGTTATGATATATGATAGAAGGGGGAAAATGGTCAGAAAGGTTCTGGGAGACGCTGAGGTTGCAGGCAAAGGAGCCCTGCTCTGGGATGGTAGAGACGATTCCGGCCGGGTCCAGGCAGTAGGTATTTACGTGGTTTATGCAGAGGCGTCTGACTTGACGACGAACAGGAAGATCAGTTCAAAAGCAACTGTTGTGCTGGCAAAAAGGTTGAACTGATATTTGATGTAGCGGATGGAGGGACCTATGGAGGGGTTGATAAAGAAAGCATTGAAGGTCTGCGATGTTGACTATGCTGAGGTTCACATCGAGGAAAGGCTGACTACCAGAGTCAGCTACGCTGGGAAGGAGATGGAGGATGTGGGAACCCACACGACCCTCGGTGGCAATGTGAGGGCATTCAGCAAGGGAGGGTGGGGGTTTGTGTCGTTCAACGATACTTCTAGAATCCAGGAGTGCGCGAAAAATGCTTGTATGCAGGCCAAGTTGGTTGAAGGAAAAGGTGGCAAGCTTGCCCGCTCAGAGCCCGTAAAGGATACCGTCAGGGTAGAACTGGCTGACGATCCAGCAGGGATTCCACTTGAGCAGAAGGAGAAAATAACCCGTTCCTACAATGACATAATACTTAAATCCGAGAAGATAAAAACATCACGAGTCCGGTATCAGGATTCGAGGATCCGACGGTATTTCTTCAATACTGAGGGGTCGGAGATAATTGAGGAGAGAGTCTATTGTGGTATAGGATACTATGCCGTAGCCAGGGATGGGAGCAATGTTCAGATCTCCTTTGATTCCGTGGGGGGGACGGAGGGGTTCAATACTGTGTTCAATCAGGAAGCCGATGTTGAAAGAGTGGCAAAGGAAGCCGTGGATCTTTTGAAGGCGGAGAAGGTCAAGGCCGGAAAGTATACGGTTATTGTAGACCAGCTTCTGGCAGGAGTTTTCGCCCACGAGGCCTTCGGCCATCTATCGGAGTCCGATTTTCTATATCGGAATGAGCGGGTCAAGAAAATAATGGAACTCGGCAAGAGATTCGGCCCTGACGAGCTGTCCATAGTGGATGATGGTACCCTCCTGGGTGAGAGAGGATACTACAAATATGATGATGAAGGCGTCATGTCGCAGAAGACTTACCTGATAAAAGACGGAATTCTGGTTGGGAGACTTCATTCACGAGAGACGGCAGGAAAGATGGGCGAGAAACCAACGGGGAATGCGAGATGTATCAGTTACAGGTTTCATCCCATTGTCAGGATGTCATGCACATTCATAGAGCCCAGAGACAGAAGTCTGAAGGAAATGCTTTCGGGAATAAAGAGGGGAATCTACGCGAAGGGTGCCTACGGAGGTCAGACTCAGCTCGAGATGTTCACCTTTAGCGCGCGGAGAGCCTATCTCATTGAGGATGGAAAGATTGGCCCATTGACAAGGGACGTAGTTCTGAGCGGCAATGTGTTCGAAACACTTAGGAACATTGAGGCCTTCGGAAACGACATCGAGTTGCATGGTGGGCTTGGAGGATGTGGGAAGGACGGCCAGGGGCCTCTGCCCACATCAACGGGGAGCCCCCACGTTAGAATAAAAAACGTCATCATCGGGGGGAAATAGTCTATGCAAGCAGGAGCGGAGAAAATACTGGACAAAGCACTCAAGCGCGCAGACGACGTAGAAATCTATTATGAGGAGAGTGAACGGACGCCAGTCAGGTTCAAGACAGATGAGCTCTACTCTATTGACGTCAAGCACACTCGGGGGATAGGTTTGAGGGTGATAAAAGATGGGAAGATCGGGTTCTCATCCACATCCGACCCGTCCAGAGTCGAAGGACTTATTGACGCAGCCGTGGAGTCTGCGAGGTTCGGACAAGAGGCGAAGTTTCAGTTCCCGGGCAAATCGGAATTTCCAGAGGTTGATATCTACGACAAAAAGGTGATTGATCTGGCAACCGAGACATCGGTCAAAGAAGGAAAGAAGCTGATTTCCATGATCAAGGAAAAGGAACCAGAGGTCAAAGTGGATGCTCGCATCGGAAAGGCAGTCTCTAGAATTAGCATAATCAATTCGCGTGGACTCAATTTCTCATTTGACAAGACCTACTTCACCTATTTCGTTGAAGGTTTCCTTCTTGCCAATGGAAGCTTCGTCTGGATATTCGAGGGGAAGAGCAGATGCTCGCTCAGTATGGAGACGGAGAGGTTCGCCAAAGAGATTCTCTGGAAGACATCTCTAGCAAAGAAGGACGTCGACATTCCTAACAAGGCAATGCCTGTCTTGTTCATGCCTGATGCCTTGACTTCGCTCTTAAAGGCTTTTGTTCTCGGAGTGAATGGAAAGAATGTTCAAAAGGGCTCATCTCCTCTCATAGGAAGGGTGGGCGAGAAGGTTCTGGGTGAGGAAGTGACCATGTGGGATGACGGTTTGCTTGAGTGTGGCATAGGAAGTTCACCTATGGATGCGGAGGGTATGCCTTCAACCAGGACTCCTCTGATTGAGGAGGGGGTGCTCAAGGGATACATCTTCGACCTTCAAACTGCGGGCCTAATGGGTTTGGAGACTACAGGAAACGCAGCCAGGAGTTACAACTCAATGCCTATACCCGGTGTGAGCAACTTCTGCGTCTCACCCGGAACATCATCGGTTGAAGAGATGATAAGAAGTATAAAGGAAGGTGTCGTGGTCTACGACGTTCTCGGCGGCGGACAGTCGAACCTCCTTGCCGGCGACTTTTCTGTTAACGTCTCTCTTGGGTTCAAGGTTGAAAATGGTGAAATGGTGGGAAGGGTCAAGGATGTTATGGTTGCAGGGAACGTGTATGATGTGTTCAAGCGAATAATCGATGTTGGAAAAGAGGTAGAGGAGGTGTGGGGATTCTGTTCGCCTGCTTTCTGCTTCGGCGACATGAAAGTTGCAAGCAAGACGAAGTAATAGGGTAAGTGATCTTCCCAGGGTGGAGAGACCCCGGGAAAAGCTGGTTGCAAAAGGGCCCCAGGCCCTCAAAGACACAGAGCTCCTGGCCGTAGTCCTTGGTGCCGGCTACAAGGGCTTGAGCGTTCTGGAGATCTCAGAGAGGCTGCTCAAGCAGTATCCCCTCCACCGGCTTCTGAATCTGCCCGTAGAAAAGTTGAACAGCTTGAAGGGATTGGGACCAGCAAAAGCGTGTTCTCTCAAGGCTTCCTACGAACTCGCGAGGAGAGCCCTTTCCATTGACGCGGATATTCTTCCCACTATCAGGTCTCCCAAGGATGTGGCCAATGCGGTATCAAGCATAAGAAAGAACAGGAAGGAGAACTTTGTAGCCATGTGTCTGAACGCAAGGAATCAAATCATCAGAAAAGAGACGATATCCATAGGGAGCCTTAATGCGAGTATAGTCCATCCAAGAGAGGTTTTTCAGCCGGCAGTAACCGAATCTGCTGCAAGTGTTGTTCTGGCGCACAATCACCCCTCAGGAGATGTAAGGCCTAGCGATGACGACATACAATTGACCAGGAGACTGGTGAAGGCTGGAGAAATAATGGGAATAGAAGTTCTAGACCACGTCATAGTCTCCGAAAAGGGATACTTAAGCATGAAGGAAAAGGGATTCATCTAGTGTCTTTGGTTTTTGTAAGCTCTGGCGGCAACAGATATGAGAATGTGAGGTCCTGTCTGGAGGCCCTTGGCGAGAAACTGCATTCGTCTCTCAAGGGCAAAAAGAAGATTCTTATCAAGCCCAACTTTGTGAGCACGACAAAGCAGACGGCATCATCTCATGTTGATGCAGCCAGAGCGGTTCTCGACGTGATAGGGGATAGTGTGGAGGGGGCAATCACCATTGCAGAAGGTGCTGCTCAGAAACCAACGAGCAAGGGTTTTCGGGATTTTCACTTCGAGCGGCTCCTGGAGAGTTACGATATTCGATTGCTCGATTTGAACACTGATGAGCCAGTTGAAGTTGAGCTTTTCGGAAGGGATCTGGAGCCGATGATGTTCAGAATTGCCAAGACTATCGTGGAATCCGATTTCAGAATAAGTCTTACCCTTCCCAAGACTCATGACACTGTGATTGTCACCCTTGCGATTAAGAATATGGCTGTGGGGAGCTTGCTGAAGGATGTCTATGGCGATGAGAAGATGAAGCTCCATCAGGGATGTCGGGCGATAAACAGGAGTATCGCGAGGCTGGCGAAGATTGTCCCGCCATCACTTTCTGTCATAGATGGGTTTGAAGGAATGGAAGGCGAAGGGCCTGAGCTGGGCAACGTGGTCAAACTTGGCTGGGCGATGGCAGGTTTCGATGGCCTTGCAGTCGACACGGTGGCCGCACATCTTATGGGAATTGACCCGGGGGTGGTCGGGTATCTCACGATGTGTCGAGAGGAAGGATTAGGGGAGGGCAACCTGGACAGAATAGGAGTTGAGGGGGTTGATCACGTCTCGGATTTGAAAAAGTGCTTGAAATTTCACTCAACTTATGAGAAACAATTAGATTGGAGGTGATTTTCATGAAGGCGCTCGGAGTTTTTGTGATCCTCGTTTTGATTGGTCTCTGCTATTTCCTTCTTGCCTACCATGTGGTGACGGCCGACTCGGGCAAGTTTCTGGTGAAGAAGCAAGGTATGCGTTTTTCCGAAGCTTTTGTGGACATAAGGGGATGGCAGTCCGAAGATCTGGACAATCATCCCAGGCTCACCGATGCTTTGCTTGCCGCTGGCCATCAGAAACTTGTTGATAAGATTGACGGTATAGAGGAGCTGAAAGAGCCAGCAAGTGCCCCAGCGGTTGGCGGTTTGGGAGGGATTACTGATCCGATCATAGAATCCCAATCTCCTTCAGGAAGCCAGAAGACAGGCGGCAGACTGAGAGACAGAGCAAGGGAGGCAGGAGGCAAGTAATCTCCTTCCACGCGATCCTTCCCCTCCCTTTGTTGGGTGGAAGGGCGGCATCGATTTTCGATTTTCGTATCTAGGGGTCTGGTATGTTTTCATTTGATTTTCTGAAAGACATAGTGACCAGAAGAGAGTTCATACGAAGAGGAGCAAGCGGTGGGGTGACTCTCGTGGTCGCGCCGCCTATCCTAAAGGCAATTCTGGCCGCCTCCCAGGGTGCAAAGGAAGAGATCCCGGGATGGCTTTCAAAGAAAGAGATGGAGAAACTCCTCAAAGTAGCTCTGTCCAGAGGCGGTGACTTCGCAGACGTATTCCTGGAGAGAAAACTGCGAAGAGATATCAACATGGATGAAGGAAGGATCAATACTGTCCGGTTCGGGATAGACCAGGGTGTTGGCATCAGGGTGATCAAGAAGGACACCACCGGATATGCCTTCTCGGATGACCTTTCCATGAAAAAGTTGAAAGAGACAGCCAGGGTTGCTTCAGAAGTGGCCCATTCTGCCGCTCGGTCGGCTTCCATCTCTCGTTCAAAACCTCCTCATCACGTCTTCGCCAGGATACCGCTGGAGTCAGTTGCCGAGAGTGAGAAATTGGACCTGTTGAAAAGAGCTGATGCGGCAGCACGCGGGTATGACTCGAGAATAAGAAATGCAAGTGTCGATTACCATGACGAGACCCGGAGGATAGTGATAGCAAATTCTAAAGGTGTATGGATTGAGGACGAGAGACCTATCATATACTTCACAGTCTGGGCCCAAGCCTCACAGAATGGTAAGAGGCATAGAGGGAGGAGCAGAAGATCAGGTACAAAGGGAATTGAGTTTTTTGAAGGGCACCCACCCGAGGAACCAGCATTGACGGCGGCGAAAGAGGCTATTGTGATGCTGGACGCAGAAGAGGCTCCAAGCGGTGAGATGCCGGTTGTGGTGGAAGCCGGGTGGGGAGGTGTTCTCTTCCACGAGGCTGTAGGACACGGACTTGAAGGGGATCTTGTACAAGCGAAGACGTCCTTCTATTACGGGAAGCTCGGTGAACAGGTAGCTTCTGAACACATCAATCTTGTTGACGAGGGTTCTATTCCGGGCTTGAGAGGTTCTGCCAACATTGACGATGAGGGCACAGCCACGCAGCAGAATATTCTCATTGAAAAGGGCGTACTCAAAGGTTACATGCACAGTCTTCTGACTGCAAGGCAGTTCGGTGCAAAGCCTACCGGGAATGGCAGAAGAGAAAGCTATAAGCACTTTCCTCTTGTCAGGATGACGAACACCTACATCATGGAGGGGAAGACCGACCCTCAAGACATGTTCAGAGCCACCAAGAAAGGCCTCTATGCAAAGGCTTTCTGGGGTGGCGTAGTCGATACCGCATCGGGCAATTTCACCTTTTCTGTCCGCGAGGCGTATCTTATAGAAGATGGCAAGGTGACCCGGCCGGTAAGAGGAGCTACGCTTGTTGGAAGCGGCCCCGAGGCCTTGAGGTCCATTGACATGCTTGGAAACAATCTTGGATTTGGGCCTGGCACGTGCGGTAAGGGGCAATGGGTTCCGGTCACTTCCGGTCAACCCACTTTGAGACTCTCCAAGATCACCGTGGGTGGCACGAAAAGTGATTAGAGGTTGACTCATATGGACTATGAAGCGTTGGTCAAAGACACTCTAAGGAAATTCAAGCAAGCCGGAGCTGATGCGGAAATCTTCCTCCAGACAGGGGACAGTCTGGAGATATCTGTGAGGGACGGAAACCTTGAGAACCTCAAGCAGTCGGGATCCAAGGGCATGGGTGTAAGAGTCTTCTACAAGAAGAAGATGTCTTTTGTGGATTCTACGGATTTTTCGAAGGGCGCAGTGGACTCACTTGTCGAGAAAGGTCTCTCGTTGGCAAAGATGGCGGGCAAAGATGAATACAATGTGCTGCCCGAACCACGGGAAGTCACGCACAGGCCTGAGATATATGATCCTGAAATCAAAAGGATCCCCTTAGATAAGAAGATTGAGCTCGCAAAAGAGGTGGAGAGAAGGGCTCTTTCATATCATCCCCTGATAACCAAGCCGGAAGGATGTTCCTACTCAGACAACTCTGGGAAGGTGATAGTGGCTAACACACTGGGCATTTCTGAAAGCTACAAGGCAACCTATTTCCACGTAGAGATCGGAGTAATCGCAGAGAAAGGCGAAAGCCAACAGCCCGGAGAGTATGAGACCGGCAGCAGATTCTTCTCAGATCTCATGGACATTCAGACAATTGCAGAGAACGCAGGTCGCAGGGCGGTGGCCATGGTTGGTGGGGAGCCCGTCAAGTCTCAGAAAGCCGCAGTGGTCTTCGATAGACTGACCGGGGAAAGACTACTCGACGGTGTCTCGCGGGCCTTGAATGGGGAACAGGTGGCGTTGGAGAGGTCGTTTCTCAGGGGGAAGATAGGGGAGAAGATAGGTTCCGATCTCGTCACCATTGTGGACGATGGCATTATGAATAGAGGTAATGCCAGCCGGCCGGTGGATGGTGAAGGGGTCCCTACACAAAGGAGAGTCATCATCGAGCGCGGGGTCCTCAAAGGATACTTCTACAATGCAAGGGGAGCTGCAAGAGCTAAGGGTAAGTCAACGGGAAGTGCAGCAAGATGGGGCTACGGTCAGCCGCCCGGTATAGGCCACCATAACTTCTATCTGGTTCCGGGAGAGCTCTCTTCCGATGAGATAATCACGGGGACGAAGAAAGGTCTCTATGTGTTTCAAACCATAGGATTTGGTGTTGATGCCGAATCTGGAGGTTTCTCTGTGGGGGCTTCGGGCGTCTGGATCGTGGATGGTAAAGTAGTCGGACCCGTGGCAAGGGTGGCCATAGCCAGTCACATGCTCGAGATGCTCAAAGGGATTGACGCTGTTGCCAATGATCTTATTATGGATAGGAGCGCAGCCTGTCCAACCTTCCGGATAAAGGAAATGACCATCGGTGGGATCTAACGATCTTTCCCCTCAGGTGACATAATCAAATGGCCAGGAACAGGAAGTCAACAAAGAAGCGAGTTGATTGGAGTGACAAGGAACATGCAGAGGCTCTGATCGAGCAGCGGAAGTTTCTCTGGGATGAGGACTATGTTGAGCTTCTGGCAAGGCGCATTGGCATCAAACCAGGAAAAACTATCGCCGATATAGGCTGTGGCCTTGGCTACCTTAGCTACACGTATGGAAAATTCTTAGAGCCAAAAGGAAGATACATAGGAGTAGATGTAAACAAGAAGCTCCTGCACATGGCGCGCAAGGCAGCGGCCAGACGCAAAATGGGCAAGCTCTTCCGGTTCGTGCAAGGGGGTGCCCTGAGTATCCCTCTGGAAGATGAGTCTGTTGATGTGGCAATGTGTCAGACTCTCCTGATGCACCTCAAGGAACCAGAATCTGCAGTGAAGGAGATGATCCGGATTACGAAGAAGCGCGGCAAGGTGGTAGCCTTTGAGCCTAGCTGGGAAGCAGGCGTTGGGTGGAACAACTTGCGAGAACCTCCAATAAAAGAGCGACTTGAAGATTTGGAGTTCCTCTCCCGCATTTGGGAAGGTCAGAAGAGACTTGGGGAGGGAGATGTGAGGATAGGTGAGAGGGTGCCTTACCTATTCATGAGAAATGGATTGAAGAAGATTCAGGCTCTGAAGAACAACAAGGTAGGTTGGGCGCTGATCCCTCCCTATGATACCCCTGAGCTGAAACAGCGAATCAAAATGACCCTCAGTTCGCTGGAAAAGCAGAAGAACAAGACAAGCGGCGAGAAGAGAAAAGAGTACCTGGAAGGGAAGAGATGCTACATGGCCGGGGGCGGAGACGCGGAGAGCTACAAGCAAGCGGTGCGGAGAAGGACTGGAAGGTTTCAGCGATACAACGAAGGCATGATGAAGATGATAAGAAAGGAAAGGTTCTACTCGGTATCGACCGGCCCTTTCTACGTGATAATCGGGGAGAAGTAATGATCTTTTTGCTAATCGGAGGAATATGATGGTGCGAACAAAGAAACTCTCTTATCTTGCTGTCGTCATAATCGGAGTTTTATCCGTATCCGGGTGCGCCCACTCCATTAGAAGCTCACCTCGTGAGCCTATAGGAGTCATGGGAGCGCTCGATTCCGAGATAGAACTGATCAAGGAGGCTATGGGACAGCATTCTTCCACAATCGTCGCTGGCCGGACCTACTATCTGGGAAAAATCGGGGTGCACAGAGTAGTACTGGTGAAGGCCGGTGTTGGAAAGGTCAACGCTGCTATGGTGGCTCAGGCAATGATAAACAGGTTTGGAGTGAAGAGCGTTGTTTTCACCGGGATTGCGGGAGGGATAAATCCCGACCTGCATGTTGGAGATGTTGTCATCTCGAACAAGGTCATTCAACACGATTACGGTTTTCTGGGGAAAGATGGATTTCATCCAGGAAAGATTGCCATACCTGATATGGAGGGCGGGGAGATGGCGGTCGCGTATTTTGAGCCAGACAGTCACCTGGTGGGAGTTGCCAGAAGAGCTGCAAGCCGTGTCAGTTTTCCCACGCCGGATACCACAATAAGTCTCCATGTTGCCGGCCCAATCAAGGTGTATGAGGGATGTATTGTGACCGGAGATCAGTTCATAGCCTCAGAAGAGAAGAGGGCCTGGCTTCAGGAAACGTTTGATGCCTACGCAACTGAGATGGAGGGTGGTGCTGTCGCCCAGGTGTGCATCATCAACGGTGTGCCCTTTGTCATAATAAGGACTCTTTCAGATCTGGCAAACGAAGATGCCAGCATCGACATAGAGAAGTTCTTCTCCTATGCATCCCACAATTCTGCCATGTTGGTCCTGGAGATGCTGAGACTACTGCCGTAAGGAGACAGCACCTGGTCAGCGGTTGTGTCTCTCCCTTTCCACTGCTGAAACAAGAACGAGGACAAGGACTATTGCCAAAAGGAGGAGGAGGGATGCAAAATCATTCTCGAACAGCTTTATGGGAAGGTCAAGACCAGCATAGATAATTCCAGCAATCAAAATCCCAGTTATCGCCTCACCGGCTATCAATCCTGAGCTGAATAGGAGACCTCGACGTACTGCACGGGAAACACTGTCCTTTCCCTTCGCTCTCAAGAATCTTCGGACCGCTCCACTTGCCATGCCGCCCAGTAGTATAGGCAATGAAAGTGCGAGTGGAAGATATATGCCCACTGCGACCGGCATCACATGGGCTCTGAAGGGCGATTTCGCCTTGCGGAGGATTTCATCAAGTGCGATAAGGCCAATTCCTATCACTCCACCTATCAAGATCATGTTCCATGGAAGGTTTCTATCAGTAAACATTGCTTTAACAATACTGGCAAACAGAGACGCCTGTGGTGCAGCCAAAGATCCGGGTGTTCCAGTGCCAATGCCGTAGGCCTTGTGCAGGACCGTGAGAACGGGTGCGATTGCAAAAGCAGACACGAATACCCCCAGGAGTTCCATCACCTGCTGCCTCTTGGGTGTGGCGCCAAGAAGATGTCCTGTCTTCAGATCTTGAGATACGTCACCCGCCGTGCATGCCGCACAGCAGACAATACCCGCCACACCTAGTGCGGCTATCATCCCGGCCTGGCCAGACATTCCGAGGACCAACAGAAGTCCAGAGACAAAAAGGATGGTGCATATGGTCATCCCCGATACAGGGTTGTTCGAACTGCCGACAAGTCCTACGATATAGGATGAGACGGCCACGAAAAAGAATGAAGCGATGACCATTGCAATTCCGGATATTAGTGCTATTGAGGCTGAGCGGGTGAGATATACATAGAGCATGAAGATGAGTATGGAAACCAATGCAATTCCAACTGCAACCTTATTAGGCTCCAGATCCTTCGCGGTCCTCACAGATATTGAAGAATCCGTCTTCTTGAAGCCATGCACAGCTTCTCCGAATCCTCTGACCATACTCCTTGAGACCTTTATGATAGACCAGATACCTCCCACCACCATGGCGCCTACACCCATATATCTGACTTGCGTGGACCAGATATTCCAGACAGCATCCAGTGCAGACCCTTCTGGTATCCCGCTCACAGCCACGAAAATAGGGATGGCTACGAGCCAGGCCAGTGCTCCTCCAATGAACACAAGGCTCGCTATGTTAATGCCCACTATGTATCCTACGCCGACCAAGGCGGCGGAGATGTCGGCCCCAACGTAGAGCAGGCCTCTCCCGGATCTCCACGCAAACTCAACTGTTGACTTCACTAGTACAACTGCGCTGGTGATGAATTTTAAGGCCATTCCCAGAAAGAGTGCACCGAAGACATACAAGATGCCGGAGCCTCTCTTATCTCCGGCCTTAAGGACATGAGCGCACGCCACGCCTTCTGGAAATATGAGTTCCTTTTCCTCGATTATCAGGGATTTTCTCAAAGGCACCATGAACAATATGCCCAGGGTTCCTCCCAGCATCGCAATCAAAGTGGTGGGCCAGAACTTGAAGTCTGTCCAGGCTCCGGCTATCAAAAGGGCGGGGACCGTGAAGATGATTCCTGCTGCCAGTGATTCACCAGCCGAAGCCACTGTCTGGACAATGTTGTTCTCGAGTATTGTACCTCTTCTCAGTATGCCCCGAAGGATGCCCATGGAGATGACTGCCGCGGGTATGGATGCAGAAACAGTCATGCCGGCCTTGAGGCCAAGGTAGATATTTGCTGCGCACATGACCACGGCAAGGATAGCTCCGAGGATGACTGCTGCCACAGTCACCTCGCGAAGAGAGGTTTCAGGAGGAATGTAAGGCTTGAAATTCTCCTTGGGCATGTGCTCCCAAAGAAAGAAGAGTGGTACTCTCAGTTGAGTTTCAGATCACTTTATCAGCAAGGCAATGGGGACTATGATACAGTAGCCGAGCACAAGCAGAATTGGAGCGAGCGTTATTGACCCCTTGTAAAGGCTGAGAAAACCAAGAAGTATGGAAAGCAGTCCCGCAGCGCCGATTACATAGTTCTTTGGCCCGAACTGGACCATCTGGAGCCTGCGCGACTTCTGCACGCGCCTTTTGGCATCCTTCTTCCGTTTTTCCTTTGCCGCTTTCTTCTTCTTGCCCATATGTTTAGAATCCCAATTTGCTCTGTTACTTGCCCTGTTGTTTGTTCAACTTATCGCCATATTCAATGTCTTTGTATGCATCCCCAGTCAGCCCTTTCTCCTTCTTGGCATAGCCTCTGTGAATGTAGGCATCGCCGTGCTCAGGGTTGAGCTCTATCAGTTCGGTAAAAGTATCAATGGCCAGATCATAATTCTTGGCCTCGTGGTAGCACATTCCCAGGAAAAAGAAGCTCTCTTCATCTTTAGGGTCAAACTTGACGACGCGCTTGAAAGCTTCAGCGGCTTCACCATACTTCTTCAAAGCCATGCGCGTGAAGCCAAGATTGAAGAAGGCATCTCTGTCTGTGCTGTCAAGCTTTGCTGCCTGCGCGAATTCCCCCTCTGCCTCTTTACTGTTTTTCGTCTTTGAGAATACCAGCCCAAGGTAATAGTGAGCCTTGGCGTTATCTGGATCCCTGCTTACTACTTCCTTCAGCATGCCTTTTGCATCCTCGTAGCTTTCGTTTTTGATCTTGTAGCGAGCCAGGCTGACACGGACGGACATATTATCCGGGGCTTTCTCTATTGCTTTATTCAATATGTCCTGAGCTTGGTCTTGCTTGTCTTGCTTCGTGTAGACGTAAGAAAGCTGCGTGTAAGGGCCAATTGAATCCGGTATTATTTCGATTGTGCTAAGTAACCTCTTTTCAGCGGAGTCCCAGGCTTCGTCTTCAATGAAGTCCATGCCGGAGTTATAGTATATGGCCCAGAAATAGCGCGGTTCTCTCCCGAATTCGCTTTTCTGCGAAGGGTTTATGGAGATAGCTTTGTCAAAGTGATCGGCAGCCTTTGTGAACTTTCTCTGGCTGGCGTAGCTCTTTCCCAGCCACATGTGGGCGTCGGAGTTTTCAGGCTCTATTTCTAAGGCCTGCTTAAACTTAACCTCCGCAGACTCGTACCTTGACTGTTGCATGTCGATTATCCCGCCCGTAACGTAGGGGTTCCTGCTTGCACAGCCCAAGGAGACGCACGCGAGGCAGAGAAGAATGACCAGAATATGTTTTTGTCCCACCACACCCTCCTTATCTGTTAATGGGTAGGTGAATAACCAACTGAAGCAGGTATAACAGAAGCACCCGAGAGTGTCAAGGGTAAATTCCTTCCATTGCTTGTGGTCCATTGGTTCTTGACACTAAACAACTCAAGCCTATAATGGGTTCGAGCTGAGGTAAGAATGAAAGCAAAAAGAGCCATCCTTCTCGTTCTCATTGTGGCATCAGTAGTTGCTGGATGCCGTAAGCCTCCGGAAAAAGTGGAGGTTAGGGAGCCAATCTATCCTACTCCCCCTGTAGAGGACTTCGAAGGGCTGTACGCGTATGCTGTTGGGCGAGATGGTTACTGTGCCATTGATCTCTTCAAAGGGGCTTTGGTTCACAAGTCGAAGATTGCAGCGACCGTTAGCTCAGCGTGTCTTTCGACTGATGGGAGAAACTTGTACCTTGGGGTTGCCGGCGGTGTCGCGGTAGTAGACATGGTCAAACCGCGAATAACGCGCCGAATCTCTCTCGCTGCTGTTCCGCAGGTGCTGCTGAGCAATCCAATGGATGGTGAGATCTTCTCATTAGACTCTCTGAGGGGCCTTTCTGTGATAACACCGTCTGGCGAAGTATCCAGGATGGAGCTTGATGGCCTGCCCGGTACTGCACTCGTTACCCCTAATGGAGCAAAGGTAGTGGTCAGTGTTTCTGCTCCTCCGCGCTCTTTTGTAGAAGTCATTGACTGGGTGACAAAGAGTGTAAACAGGATAATAGATGTTCCGAACGCGAAGGGGATTGCATCCACCCCGTACGGGGTAAGAATGTACTGTCTTTCTGACTTGAGTGCTTTTGTGTACGATGGGAGGAGTTTTGAGCGCATAGGAAAGATAGACTTCCCCGCTTCTCCGGAGGCGATAAGGATGACGCCCGCCGGAAACAAAATATATTTCCTTGCCGGCTCAAAGGTATATGTCGTTTCCAGAGTAAGGAACTCGATCACCTCTGAGCTTGGTGTCGCAGGGAGGGTGGTGGACCTGAGATTCTCGCCTGATGGCGGATTTGCCTACTTGATAACTGAGAATCCGGACAGCCTTCTCATTATGGATGCAGGTATAGACAGCATAATCTTCTCAAAGGGTCTTGATCATTCGCCGCGAGAGCTCGCGCTGAGCCCCGCCGGATCCAGGGTCTATGTTCTAACTACAACAGGCTCATTGGGCACATTTGAGGTGAGTAAACGAGAATTCACTTCGGAAATTCCTTTGGGTATCGAGGCCTTCCAGTTGATAGTAAATAAGAATCGAGTCTCCATGGAAAAGGAGGTCGCTGAGCGACGTGACACGATAATCGAAGGAATTCGCGACGGATTCACAATTCAGATCAGCTCAAGCAGGAACATCAGTTCGGCAAACGCTCTGGCGAGCAAGTTGAAGACATCAGGATATCCAGCATATGTCTCCTCGTCAGGTTCTCCAGATGGGCTCCTCTGGTATCGGGTGAGAGTGGGCATGTTTGACAAAAGAGACGATGCTGAGGTTGTAGCCAAAGCAGTCACCGATTTCCAACGGCTTAAGTGCTGGGTGACCAGTGCCTCAATCAACGTTGGTATCCTACCTGAGCTATCCCCAGCCGGTCGAGACATGGACTCAGATGGAAAGCCGGAGGTCGTGTACAAAATAGATCCGCGGCATCTTGTCGTCTATAAGATTGACAGAGGGGTTTATGTCAGAGTTTACGCAACTTCAAAAGAAAATGACATTTACCTGGGCGAGCCAAGGATGCAGGATGTGGATTCTGACGGCGACCAGGAGGCAGTGACCGAGCTCCTGGAAGGAGGCAAGGTGTCAGTGATAGATTTCGCAGACGGCGCCTATACCGAACGGATATCCCTCCGCTAACGCCCAGCTACCGAAACTGCGAAACTCCCCTCACCCATGCCCCACGCCATGGAAATTCCCCGCAACCCTCCACGCTCCTTCGAAATTACGAAACTCCCTTCACTCCCGCCCTACACCTCTAAAATTCCCTTCCCACAATCGGTACCGCATGGGGACAGGCACCGAATTGTTGCGTTCTGGACAGTGTGTGAGCTGACACGCTGTAGGGGCAGGGTCTCCCTGCCCTTGGGGAAAGGGCGCGGAAACCGCGCCCCTACAAATTCGCGGGGTTACTCAATGCCGGATCATAGATCTTAGATAATTAGGCCGCGCCCCTGCAACTCTACACCAGCGCTCAGAACAACAGAAGACGAGTTTGTCATTGCTTCGTCGTCGTTCGAGAGACTCCCTTCGGTATCCTCAGGGCAGGCACGACTCCCCGCAATGACACGTTTTGCTTAGGTGGGATGGGGGTTTCGTACTTAGTAATTCCTGTAAGGGATCAATAGCCAAATTCTTTCAGGTCGCTGGCTTTCTTTCTCCAATCCTTTCTTGTCTTAACCCACAATTCAAGATATACAGGTCTGCCGAGAAACTCTTCAATCTCTTTCCTCGCCTTCTCGCCAATTCTTTTCAGCGCTTCCCCTTTCCTTCCTATGAGAATTGCCTTCTGGGAAGACCTCTCAGTATGTATAACTGCTCTTATGAAGTCCTTACCCTTGTCTCTTTCTGAAAAGTCCTCAACAGTGACCGTGGTGGTATAGGGGATTTCCTGCCCGTAGCAAACAAATATGGTCTCTCTGATTATTTCTCCCACAAAGAATCTCTCAGGCTTGTCTGTTAACACATCAGGTGGATAGAAAGGACTTCCAAAAGGAAGTAGCCTCATGATAGAGTCAAGGAGTTCATCCAGACCGTCCGCACGTAGAGCAGATATGAGAACGATTTCTTGAAAATCGTACATCCTTCTGGCCGCGTCTATTGCTGGCAAGAGCACCTTCTTGCTCACCGTGTCTATTTTGTTTATGGTCAGCACTACGGGTTTGTCTGTTTTTCTAATCTCCCTTATCGGCAAATCCTTCTCCGAAGAGATGTCAGGTTCTGCCATCAGGACAAGCACGTCCGCATCATTTAGGGCTGAAATCGCCTTCCTGACCATAGACTGTTGAAGTCTTACGCCTTTCTTGGGCTGGAAGATTCCCGGGGTATCCATGAGTATCGCCTGGAAGTTCTTGCCGTTCAAGATGGCGATAGTTGTATGCCTTGTGGTCTGTGGCTTGGGTGTGACAATTGCCAGTTTCTGTTTCATGAGCGCGTTCAGCAGTGTCGACTTGCCAACATTGGGTTTGCCCAATAGTGCCACGTAGCCCGCCCTGAATTGACTTCCAGAATCGGGTATCAGTTTCTCCAACCTGCTATTTTCCATGAGATGCTTTGACCTCTTGAATGTTTGAATCGAAAAACCCCAGGGATCGCCTCATAATCATGTTTTGGAAAAGGACAGCGGCCAATGTGTTCGCTTCTCACTTCGCCCTGAAACGTATAGGCATAGGGATCTTCCACCATTGGAAATATGCAGAGAGGGAGTGGATGAGACTACTTGCGCTTTCGGAGGCTTGCGTATCCGAAAAGTTTGGCTTTCTTGGTTATGGTGGCTTGAGCAGCTGCTAGTCTGGCAATGGGTATCCTGTATGGCGAGCAACTCACGTAGTCGAGGCCGATTTCATCACAGAAAGCGATTGACCGGGGCTCTCCACCGTGCTCGCCGCAGATTCCAATCTTCAGCTTTGGTTTGGTTTTCCTTCCCCACTCGACAGCGATTCTCATCAACCTACCCACTCCCTTAACGTCCAATATGTGGAAGGGGTTGTCTTTGAGAATCTTTCTTTCATTGTAGAGTGGAAGGAATGCCCTCTCCGCATCCTCTCTGCTAAAGCTGAAGACGGCCTGCGATAGGTCATTGGTCCCGAAGCTAAAGAATTCACATACATCGGCAAGTTTGCCTGCTCGCATGCAGGCGCGCACAACTTCTATCATTGTTCCAAACTTGTACGGTATTTCCATGCCCGTTTCTTCCATGACTTCTCTTGCCACCGCATCGATTCTTGTACTCACCCATATGAGCTCCTGGCTGGTACAGACCTGAGGTATCATGATTTCAAGATCCACCGTGATTCCCTGTTTTGCTGAATCGACTGCTGCCAGGAAGATGGCTCTGGCCTGCATCTCGTATATCTCCGGATATGTCAGGCCTACACGAACACCTCGATGTCCAAGCATGGGGTTCACTTCAATGTGTTTGGAAACGCGTTCTATTTGCTCTCTCTTCTGAGCAATCAACTCAGGATCAGCCTTATCTTCCTCAAGTTGTCTCAATTCATCCCTGAGGCCGCCTATTCTGGGGAGAAATTCGTGCAGAGGAGGGTCAAGAAGTCTTATCGTGACAGGGAGACCTTCAAACGCCTTGAGCAGGTCGGTGAAATCTGACCTCTGCATTGGAAGCAGTTGGTCAAGGTACTTCTGCCTTTCCTCAGTAGTCTCAGACAGAATCATGCTCTGTACAATGGGCAGCCTATCCTCGGCATTGAACATCCTTTCGGTCCTGCACAGTCCGATCCCCTCTGCTCCCAGTTTCCTGCCCAGGGCAGCCTCTTCTATGGTGCTGGCGTTCGCTCTCACTCTTAGTCTTCTCACCTTGTCCGCCCAGCGGAGCAGTACGTCCAGTTCCTCGAAAATTCCCGGCTCAACTGTTGGCGCCTCACCAACGTAGACCTTCCCCGAGGAGCCATCGATGGTAATCACTTCGGCTTCGCACACCACTGTCGATTTCACGAAGAAGCGCTTCCTATCGTGGTCTATGTTGAGGGTTTCGCATCCGCATACGCAGGGCCTTCCCATGCCGCGGGCCACAACGGCAGCATGCGAGGTCATTCCCCCTCTGGCAGTGAGTACTCCCGCGGATGCGAACATTCCCTTGACATCTTCTGGAGTTGTCTCTTCGCGTATCAGTATTACACGCTCTCCGATCCGGCCGCGCCTTACTGCCTCCTCGATGTCAAAGATCGCCACGCCATAGGCCGCGCCAGGTGAAGCTGGCAGACCCTTGGCCAGGACTTCACCTTCGAATTCAGGTGAGATTCTCTTGTGAAGAAGATCATCAAGCTGCTTTGGCTCCACTCTCATGATGGCATCGTCGGTGAGAATAAGACCTTCCTTGACCATGTCCACCGCGGCCTTTACCGCCGCCTTAGCAGTCCTTTTTGCAGTTCTGGTCTGTAGAATCCAGAGATTTCCTTGCTGGATGGTGAATTCCATATCCTGCACATCATGGAAATGGTCCTCCAGCCTTTTTGCTGTGCTGGTGAGGCTGGAGTACAACTCTGGCATTCTTTTTTCCATGGTGGGAGTTTCGTTCTTTGACTGGGCATCGGAGAGAGGCATAGGATTCCTGATGCCCGCAACCACATCTTCACCCTGAGCATTCTCAAGATACTCACCGTATATGTAGTTATCCCCAGTAGCAGGATTTCTGGTAAAGAGAACACCCGTAGCACTCCTTGCTCCCATGTTTCCAAAAACCATTGCCTGAATATTAACGGCCGTGCCCCACTCATCGGGGATTTCTTTTATCTTTCTGTAGTCGACCGCTCTTTTGTTGTACCATGAATCAAAAACTGCAGTGATGGCTCCCCAGAGCTGTTCCATGGGGTCTTCTGGAAACTCCTGAGAGGTCGTGTTCTTGATTATCTCCTTGAAGGTCTCAGTCAGCTCCTTCATGTCGTTTGCAGGGAGTTCAAAATCGTACTTTATTCCTCGTCCTTCTTTCTTCTTCTCTAATGCCTTTTCAAAGTGCTCGCCGGGCGCTTTAAGCACCACGCTTCCATACATCTGAATAAGCCTTCTATAACAGTCGTAGGCAAACCGCTCGTCAGAACTTTTGCCAGCAAGAGCGTCCAGTGTGTTCTGGTTCAGTCCTATGTTGAGCACAGTATCCATCATGCCTGGCATGGAAACGGGCGCCCCTGACCTTGCTGACAAAAGGAGGGGGTTCTTCAGGTCCCCGAATCGTGACTCCATCGTTTCTTCGATTTCCTTGAGGGCGGTTTCGACCTGGGGTCGCAATTCCTCAGGAAATTCGTGGCTATGGCTGAAGTAGTAATTGCAGACCTGTGTACTGATTGTAAAGCCGGCCGGCACGATCACACCCAGATTGGTCATCTCGGCCAGGTTTGCACCCTTGCTGCCCAGCAGGTTCTTCATTGCCGCCGAGCCGTCGGCTTTCCCGTTTCCGAAGAAAAAGACATACTTGTCGCTCATGCCAATTAACCTCTCTTTTTTCTGATTATACACTTTTGGAAGAGGGAATTCAATAGCCTACTGCGGAGTCAACAATTTCGAAGGCGTAGGGTGGGTTGGGGCCAAATCTCTGTAACCACAGATTATCACAGATTTCCACAAGATTATTCTTATTGTTTGGATTCAGCCATAGGGATGTGTTTGGAATCTGTGTGAATCTTGTGTAATCTCGTGGTTTCAGTGGTTAGGTTGAATTTCGGCGGTTGTGAGTGTAGGGCTAGATCTGCTCGGCCAATCTGTGATCTGGTTCGAAGTACATTCTTCTGGACAGCAGAATCACAAGACTCATGGAAATGCTTACGGCACACATTATCATGTACATTATTACTATCTGGTATCGTATTGCCTCAGTGGGCTTGGCTCCCGCAATGAGCATTCCGGTCATGGTGCCGGGAAGCTGAATCAACCCCACAACCTTCACTGTATCAAGAATCGGAATCATGCTCGCCCTGAAAGATGCGCGCGTGGCTGTTGAGGCCGCCTGGGAAGAAGTCGCGCCCAGAGCTAGAGCAGCCTCTATTCTGGGGATGCTTGCCTTGACTTCCGAAGTGAGTCTGTCAAATAGAACGGAACATGCCCTCATGGAATTCCCTATGACCATCCCCGAGAAAGGGATGAGAAACTTAGGCTCTGTGTCAATTATTTTGAGAGCTATCATCAGGCCAATAGTGAGGGCTGTGCCAGCCCCGAGACTGACCGTTGCAATCATGAATCCAAGACGTTTCCTGAATGCCCTTCTGCTTGAGGTGAATGCCCCGATCAGGACCATGGCCGCGAGCAGAAGTAACATGTACTCTAGTTTTCTCAAGTCGAAGAGGTAGTCGAGCAAATAGCCAATTGCGAGAAGTTGAACCAGCGCTCTTACAGTTCCTATTATGATGTCAGATTCCAGCTTGGATCTCTCAATCCACGCAAGCAAGAGGGCTATTCCCACCAGTATGAGCGAGGCTGCTATTTTTATCATTCTTCAGTGACCTCCAGGTTCCCGCTGAGGAATTGCTTGACAATCTGCGAAGCACCCTCTCCGAATATCTCACTTCCTGGACCTTCGGCAACCTTTCTTCCTTCTATGAGCAAAAGCACGCGATCGGCAAGTCGCTTTGCCTGATCAACGTCATGCGTCACCATGATTATTGTAGGTCCTTTGGTCACAGAATTCTTTATGAAATCCTCAATACGCTGCTTTGAAGTGGGATCGAGTGCGGACGTGGGCTCATCCATCAGGAGTATATCCGGTTCATTGGCGAGCGCCCTGGCAACAGTCACCTTCTGTTTTTCACCGGCGGACAATTCTCTGGTCATCCGATTGATGAGATTCTTGGAAAGCCCCACAGTTGAACCAAACTGAGCAGCAGGGCCCCTGTCGTGGTCATCCCTAAGTCTCCGGCCATAGAGGATGTCATCCTCCACAGATCCCTCAAAGACAGCCGGGTTCTGGAAGACCATTCCAACCTTCTGCCTCAGTTCGGTGACATCCAGCTCATCTATATCGGTTCCGTTCAGGAAAATCTTTCCTGAGTCTGGAACTTCGAGTTTGTTTAGCATTCTAAGGAGAGTAGTCTTTCCAGAACCTGTGGGCCCCAGAATAACAAACACTTCCCCCTCGTATGCGGTCATGTCCACGTTGTCCAGTATCTTTGTAGGATGGAGTTGACCCGTTTTGTCCGGGAGGGGTCTTGTCTTAACGAGATCTTTTGCCTTCAGTTTCTCATTCACAGTAGTGAGATTTTATCCCATAGTTCTACAAAGTACAAGGTACAAAGTGCTAAGTACAAAGGACCGCCCTCAATCCGAAAGTAAGGGCAATCCGCCGGCCTATGTTACCAGGCGACCTTGAACACTGCCCTTCAGCACAATCAGGAGTCTCCGCCGAGGGCTCAAGACCGTACGGCTACCTCTCAGCTCTTCGATCCAATATCCTAGATGCATTGAGGGAGGGGATGGCGGGTGTCGCTTTGCCGTGTCTGAGTCCTGCGAGTATTGTCATTCTCGCCCCTGTGTGTAACACAGCGCAACCACTGTCATTCCCGCGGAAGCGGGAATCTAGGAATACGCGCGGTAGGGATCTGGATCCCCGCCTGCGCGGGGA
>SOJN01000105.1 GCA_004376575.1 candidate division TA06 bacterium
GTGGTTCGAATCTGTGTTAATCTCGTGTAATCTGGTGGTTTCAGGTTTCAATTTCCTAATTTCGAAGGGGCCGGGTTGGTGCGGAGTGGAATTTCCCAATTTCGTATTTCAGTGCCAGTAGTCGTACAGCCCGTTCGGCTTACCGCACAACCGCCATCTTTTTCGCGTGAGAGAAGGTATTAGTCTCTAGCCTATATATATAGATCCCAGATGGCACAGGCATGCCGTCCTTGTCCATGCAGTTCCATCCTAGTGAGTGCAAGCCTTCAGATAAATGTGAGACTTTAACTCTCCATATGAGTCTTCCGGCGATATCGTACACACTGAGCTTGACAGGTGTCGCGTGTTCCAGAACGAAATCAATCCGGGTTGATGAGGTAGCAGGATTTGGTTTGTTCTGAAGGAGTACGGTACTGGACTCGATCTCTGTCTGGCAGCTCATCTGGTTACCTTTACGGGGTTTCACTGCTTTCATCGCGTGTTCCCAGGCCTTCTTGTAGTGGTCGATGGCTTTGTCGTATTTACCCTTCTCTTTCTCCTTTTCGGCACTGGCCATCTCCTTCTTCGCTTTCTCTATCTCTTTTGGGTTGCCATTGGCAGCAATCGCATCATCAATTGCAACTCTGGCCAGGATGCTGTCTGCTTCAACGAGCATACCCATCAACCTCTCACACAATCCAGAAGGGAACCCACCTCCTCCATCACCTATCTTGTCCACACTCTCAACCTCGAAGTCCCCAAACACCATACCTTCCTCGAGAGGCTTAGAACATGAGGTATCTATCTCCTCATCGAGAGAACCATCCACCCAGATTTCTGTGTTTGCGCCGAGCTTCTCGTCAACTGCAGCGATTTGAAAAGTGTCTTCTGGTGATACCAGCTCAGGACCGAAGCATGTCCTCCCTTTGCTTATCGCTTCAATTAAGGCTTCACTCAAACCATGAAAGATGAGAGAAAGCGAGGTGACTCCTTTGCATTTCTCCCCCTGGCACAGCTTCTCTATTTCTTTCAATGCTTTCTTCTCTTCGTAGAAGACTTTCTTTCCCCGATCCGGGACAAGATGTGTCTGACCCAGCCAGAGTCTGGGGTCCAGACTTTTTTCCAGGTGTTTCTTTGCCTTCTTTATCCTCTTTTCCATATCCTTTGACTGTGGCGTCAGTTCATCCAGCTCTGCAATGACCTTTTCCTTGATGCAGGCGGGCTCACACTGAGAATAGTCTCCTTGTGCAAGCCAGCTATTGTGTCCTTTCCAGAAATATGGTTCAAGAGGAGGGACGGTCAGATCATCTCTCACATTGGTTATGTGGTAGTAGTGAGAGGAAAACTGATTTCTGCATTCTGCCCAGTTCCCGTCATCCTCGAGCATTGCCAATCCCCTGTACCGATAGGTCGCGATGATTTCAGCATGGCCGTCGTGGTCCACGTCCGCGACCGCAGGATGCTCGTCTCTGGTGATTGATCTTAAATCAAGATTCTTGTACAGAAGATTTCCATCTCGGCCGTCATAGATTCCGAGATACTCGCTGCCCATGAGTATTAGCTCCTTAAAGGAATCCCCGTCAAGGTCGCATACAACAGGGCCTGAGCCTGAACCTCCCCACCAATCGGCAGCAGGAGCCTGCCAGATCACCTTGGCCTCAGAACCATCATCTTGAAAGACCCACAGTGAATCCTTCTCTTCGAGATAGGAGTTGGAGAAAGTGGCTATTTCTTGCTTACCATCATTGTTTATGTCGTCAATAGCAGCTGTAGATATGATAGACCCGAGCCTGCCAATCAGCTCTTTGGTCCATTTGACAGTCCCATCTTTCTCTAAACAGTAGAGCATGTTTTTTCCTCTTACTGTGTAGCCGTTCACTATTATCTCTGCATCCAAGTCCCCATCTACATCTGATATTGCGACACCGACCAGCCTCATCCCTTCAATTTCTGTTTCCCAGATGAGATTTCCTTCTGAGTCGAGGCAGCCTATGTAACCACCTGTGGTGGCGTAAATTGTCTCCGGATAACCGTCCTCATTTATGTCCGCTACTGCAGGAATGCAGACGTCGCCGACCGCGCCATGCTTCCATACGAGTGAGCCAGAAGCGTCAACGCAGTAAAGGGTGTCATTCGTGCTTCCGGCGAGAATCTCCGCGTCCCAATCGCCGTTTATATTGGCGATGGTCACTCCTTGATTGTACCCGCCATTGAACGTGTCGAATGACCATTTCAAGCTGCCGTCACTCTGGAAGCACCAAATCTTACCCGGTTCACGCCATCCCAGCGAGTGAAAAACAGCTTCTGCGTTGCCGTCTCTGTCAAGGTCTGCAACCGCAGGGTGTTGAAAGAGCTGCTTCGGTTCATAATATGACCAGAGAACGTCGCCTGAACTACTCAGACAATGGAGATTGCGCCAGTATCCGAAGAGGACCTCCGAGCCAGGCGAATCTTTGTCTATGTCTGCAATTGCTGGTGAACATTCCACGTAGTCTTCTGCGTCAAAGTACCACGCGATCGTGGGAGCAGACTGCGACGCGGCTGGGAACTGCAGCAATGGAAGAAGGAATACGAATGACAACAATAGACGGGAATAGGTTTTCATTCTAGCCTCCGTGCTATTGGAAGTTGGGAAAAAATCTGTGATTTAGATGGGGACTTTCCTCCACTTATAATGTAATGCGGAAACCTTATTTTTCAAGGGGTTCAACGCTTTCTAAACCTTACTGCCAGAATCCGTGCAGTCGATTCAGGAAGGGCAATCCATTGAACGTCTTTCATTTGACTGAAATCCAGAGTGATTAGAGGACACCAAAATATATGCAAATCGCCTCATATTCGACACAGATTTATGCATGGGACGGTGTGCTAGAGGAGAGATTTGCTTCAGTCCCCAAGCCGTGCCGCTCTTCCCGGCTGACAGCTTCAGTAATCGTACAGCATACAGCGTACAGCCTTAGTAGTTCAGTAGGAGAAGTATCTATTCCGGGCGCAGCCTTCTTGCCAATCTCCAGTGTATTATAAACAGAGGTGTAAGCCACACAAAAGCGATGAGCATGTGGATTAGGCTCTGGGCGCCCCTACGCTTTTCTGTCATAAGTGCAACCTGTCTTTTGTCCTGCCAGCGTACCCTCAGTTCTTCATCAGTCAATTCTGGGGCACCCTCGGTTTTTTCCCAGTCTGTCTTGAAGCTCTGGAATGATGCTATCGATGCCCAATCCCGCTGATTCATTGTGAGCGCGGGAGCAGCTATCTTCACAATGCCGCCGGTCCCCTCTATGACAAAGATGAGGCCAACGAAGAGCAAGATTGCACATACCGCGTAGGCGTAAATCCGAAGAATAAGATCTTTCTTCATCCTACCTCCTTATTGTGAAAGGTTGGTGCTCCTGGGCGCGCCATCCATTTCTACCTCATCATTAGAAAGCCGTACGTCTCAGGATCATAGTTTATCGGAACAAGCCAGTCTGCTGATGTATTCAGCCTTTTCTGTTTTCGGCGGAAGTTAGTGCCCCAGATCTTACCTCGTTTCGCTTCTGCTCCCAGTTGATCCAGAGGAATTCTTGCTTCGATACTCCAGTGGTCTTCACCCTTGAAAGTCTTCACTTCATAGGTCCCATTCCAATCCCTCTCAACGTCGACAGGAGTCTTTTCCTCTACAATTATCTTCTGATCAAAGGGCGTACCCAGTGGATTGAAGTATATCTGATAGATTGGTCCATCCTCCAGCACTGGCTGGAAGAAATAGCCAACGCAATCTTCCCCATAGACTGCACCATCGTGCTTTGTGGCAGTGGCGACAATTGCATCCATCTTCTTTTCCGTGCACCTGGCGGCAATGTACAGGTTTTTTTCATCCCAGGCAAAATAGAAAGAGACAGGGTCAGTGGTGGAGATAGATGAACCATCAGGTGCAAAGAGTTCAGTCACGGCCCGTTTCCAAAGAGCGTCTTTCAACTCACCATCGATAACAGGCGGTTCTGTGGCTTCATACGCGTATGCTGTACGGGAAACTCCCAGCGTGTGCTCTATTTCAACTTCCTTGCCCTCGGCGTAGCCATAGTTCATGGACGCTGTGGGGGTCGGATACAAGTTACCAGTACTCTTTACGGTCAAGCTTGTGGAGTAAGTTTTCAGCGGCTCTATCTCGATGGGCAAAACAGTGGGACTTACGGTCCATCCGGCCGGTACATCCCAGGAGAGTGTGTCCTTCAGGATCACGTCGGTGTTGAAGTTTTCTACGGTGATCGTTATCTTCTTCTCGGGGATCGTAAGGTCGTCGCTGACCTGTGCTTTTCCGGTCTTTATCGCCAGGTACTCTGCCTTCCTGGTCAGCAGGTATTCTTTCGCACTCAACTCCTCCCATGGCAGCACAGCGTCCATCTTCACCGGCGCAATTGATATTCTATCTCTATCGACAGTCACCCAGGCGAAATGGTACTGTAACCCTGTCGGCCCCGGGGAACATCCGCCGCCGGAACTTCCAAGACTGGTGTAGGTGATGCCGTCAAATGTGCCGCTGAAGTATATGTGGTAATGCCCGGTGAATACTGCGTCCACTCCATATTTCACGAATATGGTGTGAAGTGTGTCAGGCTTGTCCTGCGCGATGGTCTCAATCCAGTAGGGGATATGGTAAAAGACAATCGTGTGGAAAGCATCTTTGTTCATTTCAAGATCGTCAATGAGCCAGTCGATCTGTTCCTTTGGGAAGTCAGTGACACTGTTGTATCGACCGCTGTCCAGGATGATGAAGTGCAAACCCCTTCTGGTGAATGAGTAGTATGGTTTTCCGATATAGCGGCGGTACAGGTTCAGGGCAGTGGTGTCCAGGAAATCGTGGTTTCCAGCCGTATGGTAGATAGGGCTGGTCAGGGGTTCGATCAGCGCCAAATACTCTTCCCACTCCTGCTTGATTTTCACGGTGTCAGCCGTATACCCTTCTATCATGTCCCCAACAGTCAGGACAAAATCCGGCTTCATCCTCTCAACCTCGGTGACAATCTGGCCGAATATCCCCGGCT
>SOJN01000106.1 GCA_004376575.1 candidate division TA06 bacterium
TTGAGGATCTCAAGAAGCACCTGGCAGTTGCCCCTTCAACTCACATTGCGTTGAAGTGCTTATCAAAAACTGAGACAAAGGACATGGTCCAGGGCATGTTTCTCGCGATGCACAATCCAGGAGAGATTACAGAGGCTGTCTATGGACTCTCTGGTGGACTACCGCTTCTGGTTGAAGAAGCTGTCGGGAGTATGGTGGGTGCAGACATACTCCAGAGAAAGAGGAAGAGGTGGCACCTGAAGTCGGAGGCTCTGAAGCGGGTGAAGCCATCAGAAAAGAGTGAATGGCTACTGTCGGGACAGCTGGAAAATGTGAGGCCTTTGGAAATGGAGATTCTTCAAATTGCATCTTTGCTTCGAGGTGGATTCACCAGAGAGATGTTGCGGGATGTTGTCGGTATATCAGATGATGACGCTCCATCTGCTCTCATGTCCTTAGTAAGTTCTGGGCTGATTGGGGAAGAGACCGGTGGCAGATTTGCCATATCAAACGGGTATCTTGCGTCATTCATACGGGATCAAATGCTGGAGAAAAGACAGAGAGCCTTGCATCTCAAGATTGGTGCAGTGCTTGAGCGTTCCCAGCCGGCCGAAGCCGCCAGACACTACATGCTCGGCGGAGACAAGGAGAAGGCCTTCAAGATTGGACTGAAGCAGGCCCGAGCTTCTGAGGAGTCCGGAAAGAATAGGGATGCTTGCGAGCTCTATGAGATTGCCCTGGAAGCTGCGCCTGAGCCTGAAGACAAGTTCGGAATTCTGAAAGAGCTGGTGCGGCTCCACGATACTCTTGCAGACTTCAAGGAGGCGCTTCAGGCGGCTCAGAAAGCAATAAGAATAGGTCGAGACATCGAGAAACCTGTAGATAAGCTTCAGGTGAAAGCGGCGGTAATCCATAGGAAACTGGGAGAACAGGAAAAATCCAGAGTAATTCTCAACCAGGTAATGTCAGAAACGAGAGACAATCGTGCCAGGTGTTACGCTTTGTGTGAACTTGCTTGGCTGCATATGGAGAAGAATGAACACAAAAAGGCTTCAGACATTTGTGAGGAAGCTAGAAAGATTGCTTTGGCGAATAAGGATGAGACTGGTCTTGCGAGGGCCTACCACAACATGGGTACCGTGAAATGGAGGGAACGAAAGCTGGAGGCTGCTGAACGACTCATTGGAAAGAGTGTGAGTCTGAAGCTTAAGCTTGGCCAACATGCGAGTGCTGCTGGTTCTCTGAACAATCTCGGAGCAATTTACTGGAGCAAAGGGAACATGGAGGAGGCCGGACGGGCTTACAATGAGGCACTGAAGGAGTTTGAGAAGGCCGGTGACCGGGCAGGCATAGCTTTGGCTCACAGAAACCTGGGCCTTGTTGCCTGGGCACTAGGGGAGTGGGAGTTGGCTGCCAAAAGCTATGAGAACGCATATTCCATTGAGGAAGGAATCGGGAATCACGAAGCCTTGGCGAGATTGGACAATATGATTGGTGTTGCAGAGGAGCATCTAGGGAATTGGAAGAGTGCGCTCCGACATTTCAATAGGCTTCTGAGATTCTCTCGGTCCCGGGGGCACAAAAGGGGAATGGCGAGCTCTCTGATCGGGATAGGTACTCTTTTTTTCAAGATGGGCGACTTGACCCGGGCTCTCGAATCATTCAAGAAATCACTTCCTCTGGCAAGGACGGCTAGAAACCTGGAAGACGAGGCGCTCTGTCACGTGAATCTTGCCATGACAAAGAAAGAATTGGGAGATTTGGATGCGGCTATGGATAACATAAATGAGTGTATCACGATCTTTGAAAGAGAGGGGATGGAGAAAGACCTGGCAACTGCTTATAGAGTCAAAGCCGAAATCCTTCTGAGCCAAAACGAAATTCTTGCCGCATCGAAATCTGCAAGAACGGCGGCCAGTCTGGCTAGGCGCGCGGAGGATAGGCTTGAATTGAGCCAGACATACAGAGTTCTGGGCATGATGCCCGGGACGTCCGCCAAGACGAGGGAAGAGTACTTCCAGAAGAGCACGAAAATTGCAGAGGACATGAAAGCAAGATACCATCTGGGGAAAGCTCTGCTCTCGTACGGACAGTTTCTTCTGAATACAGAGGGCAGATTGGCCGAATCCCTTCAGCAACTCAGGAGCGCGACAGAGATATTCGAACATCTGGGTGCAAAGAGAGACCTCGAGGCTGCGAGAAAAGCTTGTGCCAACGCGATATCGAGAATTGTGGATATGAGAGGCTTTGGTGCAGGTGTCCTTCAGGTTTCCGCATTGAATGAGATTGCATCTCTGATTAGTTCCATGACAGACATCAGTGCGGTCTACCAGAAGGTCGTGGATTCGGTGGTCAACCTCCTGGGTGCAGAGCGGGGATTGCTGCTTCTATTCTCTGAGAGTGGTAAGAGACTTGAAGTGGCAGCTGAGAACTCCATGGACAAGGCCACAACAAAGGACGCGAGAACACTTTCAAAAGGGGTTATCAGAGAGGCTGCTGGAAAAGGTGTTGCAGTTATATGTGATGATGCAGCCGCGGACCCTCGGTTCAACAGAAACCGCAGCGTCATCCTGAACAACATCCATTCACTTCTGTGCGTGCCCCTCAAGTTGCGGCAGGAGATCATCGGTACTATCTATGTTGACAGCAGAGTAGATAAGAGGTTGTTTTCCAAGGACGATATCCCATTTGTGAACACTCTGGCCAACATTATGGCAATGGCGATAGATAATGCGAGATACCACCAGGAGATTAGAGACGAGAATGTGCACCTTCGTACGGAGGTGCGCGATAAATACAGTCTGGGGAACATCATAGGGAAGTCTGATGTGATGCAGGACGTATTCAATATGATATCAAGGGTCGCGGGCACCGACACTACTGTTCTCATTGAAGGAGAGACCGGGACAGGCAAGGAGTTGGTAGCACGCGCCATCCACTATGGAAGCAGGAGAGCCGATAAGAGATTTCTTACAATTGATTGCAGTGCCCTACCTGATACTCTTCTAGAATCAGAACTGTTCGGTCACAAGCGAGGTTCCTTTACCGGTGCAGCATATAACAAGAGAGGTCTATTTGAGGCTGCCGATGGCGGGACAGTGTTTCTGGATGAGATTGGTGATGCTTCTCCGTCAGTCCAATCTCGTTTGTTGAGAGTGCTGGAACAGTCTGAAGTCAGAAGAGTCGGCGAAAGCTCATACAGAGAAGTAGACGTAAGGATTCTCTGTGCCACCAATAAGAACCTCCGCAGGGAGATTGGCCGGGGCAGGTTCAGGGAAGATCTCTATTTCAGATTGAATGTATTGAACATAAAGCTCCCACCACTGAAGAAACGGAGGCAAGACATACCTTTGCTTGCCAATCATTTCCTCAGGCAAGCGGAGAAGGAACTGGGAAAGAGGATGACAGGGATCACACCCGCCGCAGTGCGGCTATTGATGGCGCACGGATGGCCTGGGAACGTGAGGGAACTACAGCATGAAATCGAAAGAGCTTGTGCCCTGGTGTCACCCTCGAAGCCCATTACTGCACACAGCCTCTCTCCTGCCGTGCGTGGGAAAGAAGAACGCAGAGAAGAACTAGACACGCTGGTAGGGATCACCCAGGATCTTGAAAAGAGAATCATAGAAGAAGCGCTGGAGAATCTTGATTGGAATCGGTCGTGGGTTGCCAAGGAACTGGGATTGAGCCGGCAGGGGCTGTTGAAAAAGATGCGCAGGCACGGACTTACTGGGAAAGAAACTACACAAGAGGTGTAAACGGAGTTTACATCACCTAACCTTAATTCGAGCAAGAGGTTATGCAGGAAAACGATTTCATGTGTGCCCGTTGTGGGTTAGAATGCCCCAGGAAAATTGCCGGTCAGTTCCTTGCAAAAAGGGCTATACGCCAAGAGTGTTTGAAGTATACGTCCTATAAGGCCAAATACCACATAGACTTGGCCACGACAAATTCTTCATACGCGGGTGATTCCAACGCTCAGGCACAGTTCTTGCCAAGTGTGGGAAGCGAGTTCGGTGGGAGAAAATGGAGAAATACTGTGGCCATAAATGTTCTTGTTGTAGACGACGAGGAGGACCTGAGGGGCCTTTTGGTCGATGCTTTGTGTGGCAACGGCTACTGCGCAAGCAGTGCAAAGGACGGGAGAGAAGCCCTGGAGATGCTGAGATTTCTCGCCTATGATATGGTAGTCCTGGATTTCCATATGCCGGGAATGGACGGTCTGAAGCTGATGTCCCACATCAAGTGCTTGTATCCAGAGACTCTGACCATACTGATGACTGCAGAAGCACTGCCAGAGTTGGCGCTTGAGGCCAGGCGACGAGGCGCATTTGATGTGATATTCAAGCCCTTCAAGTACACGCAGCTTCTTTCGGT
>SOJN01000107.1 GCA_004376575.1 candidate division TA06 bacterium
GGCACAAATCTGGCACAACTAATCTAAGATCTGTGACCTAAGATCGCAGATCTTGTTCCCGAGCTGGAGCTGGATGGCATAGAAGAGCTGGTGTACGTGGTTGACTTCAGAACAAAATGGCCTCAGCATTGGACTGAAACCTGAAAAATGCGAAGCCCGACGGAGTCGAGGAAGACGTAGTCGGGTCAGAATGTCAGGCACCGTCCCCAGGTTCTTTAGACCGATCGCATTGCATATCAAAAGTACAGAAGTACATACCTGTCACCAAAACCAAGTGTGCCAACATTGAACAGTCCCGAACACGGTACGGCAGCTGCGTTTCGGCGTATTGATAGAAAAATGTGATTACCAGACGAGTAATGCATCTGAGCTCCGGCCGCATAAGTTTCAGTCCAAGAATAACTTCCAGGAGTCTGTACGGCCAAGAATCTAGGTGTGCCAATGTTGAGCAGTTATAAGCTCTTGATTTACAAAGACTTAGAGACTGATTTTTTTCTTGACAGGCTGTGGAAGGACTTCTAGAGTACTAGTGTCTTAGTCGGGTGGTGGTGCTTTCCGGCTGGGCGCTTATCAAGGGGACAGTGGGTTATGATGTCCAGACTGATGAAACTGGGGCTTTTCGGGTGTGCCGTCCTTGTCTGCACGGTGAGCCTCTCCTCTTCTCACACAAACAGAAACCTGAACTGTGTTTACAGGGTAGACAAGGCACTAACCTGGGCAGTAGGAGACAGCGGCTTGATCCTGAAAAGAAGTGGATCACCGGCGTGGGACACGGTAGATGTGGCAGGAATAGTACAAGGGGATTGGGACTTCCACGGTGTTTTCTTTCTCAATAGCAATATTGGCTGGGTAGTTGGAGAAAAAAACGGAGACCCAAACAGTCATCTGGGCATAGTGCTCAAAACAACGAACGGCGGTCAGACCTGGTTTATCTCCTGGCCTTCGCCACCTCCCGGTGTGGGAGCAATCCCATTCTCTGACGTACACTTTGTCAATCAACGGCACGGTTGGATCTCTGCCGGAGAGAAATACACGCTGAGAACAAACGATGGGGGCTATACGTGGGTGTGGATGCTAGCTCAAGGAAGAGGTGAGTGAGAATGTGCAGGGGTACTAAGCTGAGCCTTTCAATATTTCTACTGTTTCTATGCGTTTTCTGCCTGCTCTCTTCTACAAGCGAGGCCGTTGAACTCCAGAACCTTGAATTGGTTTTCAAGAAGAGCTATCGGTGGATAGGATTCCCGGTTGATACTTTGAGAGCCTTCGGTCAGTGTATCTCCACCGCGGGTGACGTGAATGGCGATGGATACGAAGATATTATTGTTGCTGCAGCCTGGAGGGACACCGTTTTTCCGCCATGGCTCAGTAAGGCCTTTATTTTCTTTGGCGGTGATCCAATGGACACAATCCCCGACGTGATTCTGACAGGAGATCATTCTGGTGAGGGTGGATTTGTTGAGGTTTGTTTCGCAGGCGATGTCAACTTTGATGGCTATTCTGACGTGGTGCTGTCCAACCACGGCATGAAGGGTGTAAGGGTATTCTTTGGCGGAAATCCTATGGATACTGTCTACGATGTGCTTCTCCAAAACAATATTGATTACTCATTTGCCAACTCAGTAGCGCATGCGAGAGATGTTAATGGAGACGGGTTCGATGACATAGTGGTGGGAGACTATATGACCGGCAACCTGAATGGCTCGGTTGCGATCTTCCTTGGGGGACCTACCTTGGATAGCCTGCCTGATGTGATTCTGAGGGGAAACAGGCATGAAGGATTCGGCACAGCAGTCGCAGGAGGTGGAGATGTCAACTGTGATGGGTATGACGACATAGTGGTTGGTGAATGGGACAACAGCGAATTCGCTCCTGCTGCAGGGAAGGTTTATGTATTCTTTGGCGGCGATCCTATGGACACAATTCCGGACGTGTGGATGTATGGTGAGGGAGCCGGACATAGCCTGGGCTGGTCTGACATGGACATTGTCAACGCGGACACTCTCTGCGACTGGGTTGTTGCAGGCACCCAATTCTATCCCGGTGGGTTTCCAGGCTTCTTTCCAGGTAAAGTCTATGTACTCTTTGGCGATACACTGATGGACGGGATTCCAGATGCCGAAATGGTCGGGACGACAGATTCCACAAGTCTTGGAACGTGTTCAGCATCTGCAGGACGTGTCGCGGGAACCACATTTGACGGAATTCTATCCGGAGCACCCATCGAATACGATTTCAAAGGAAGCGCATATCTATGGCTCTCCAGCGTGCCTTTTGACACTGTTCGCGATGCAATTGCCACAGGTTCGTTCCCGCAACAAGGGCTCGGCTGGCTTGTTGCATCCGCTGGTGATGTGGACGGGGATGGGTATGATGAGATCATGTTTTCGAATTACGCCGGCGACTCTATGAAGACTGTGTGGGTATGTAAATACACCGGGACCGGGGTTCAGGAAGAGGCACGTGCCCGGAGTAAGATCCGCTCACCTTTGCTGATGCAGAACTCGCCGAACCCATTTTCCCATTCGACCCTAATCCCATTTCGCGTTTCCAGAGCTGACGCCATTGGCAGCTCTCTGGATATCTACGACGCAGCAGGCAGGCATGTAAGGAACCTGTGGAGCGGCAACAAGGACAAGATAGATACTGGAGGCCCGACATACACTGTCACATGGGATGGAAGGGATGGTGTCGGCCATATTGTGCCTTGTGGCGTGTACTTTTGCACACTTCGAGCAGGAGAATTGAAGCAGACCAGAAAGATGGTCCTCCTGCGCTGAGAGAGGAGGAGGCTGCCTAGTATGAGCAAAAGAGGTTTGGTCGTGCTTGGTGTGATGCTTCTTTTCCTGGCAACACCGGTTCGACCAGGTGGCGTGGATTCTGATCCCAAACATTTGCCTGATACCCACAGGAAACTGAACGGTGTTTGCACGGTAACCGAAGCACTGACCTGGGCAGTAGGAGACAGCGGTATCATCCTAAGAAGAGGTGGATCACCCGCCTGGCAGCCGGTAGATGTGGCAGGAATAGTACAAGAACATTGGGACTTCCATGGTGTTTCCTTTCTCAATAGCAATATTGGCTGGGTAGTTGGAGAAAAAAACGGAGACCCAAACAGTCACCTGGGGATCGTGCTGAAGACAACGAACGGCGGTCAGACCTGGTTTATCTCCTGGCCTTCCCCACCTCCCGGTGTGAGAGCAATCCCATTCTCTGACATACATTTTGCGAATCAACGCCACGGCTGGATCACTGCGGGAGAGAAATATATGCTGAGAACAAACGATGGGGGCTATACGTGGGTGTGGATGCTAACTGAAGGAAGAGGTGGGTGAGAATGTGCAGGGGTACTAAGCCGAGCCTTTCAATATTTCTACTCTTTGTATGCGTTTTCTGCCTGCTCTCTTCTACAAGCAAGGCCGTTGAACTCGAAAACCTTGAATTGGTTTTCAAGAAAAGCCATCGGTCCCTGGGACTTCCATCTGATACTCTATTATTCTTCGGTAGATCCATTTCCACAGCCGGTGATGTAAACAAAGATGGATACGACGACATTATCGTGGCAGCGGCTGAATGGGATTCCGTGTTATGGTGGGTGAGCAAGGCCTTTATCTTCTACGGCGGGGACCCAGTGGACACAGTGCCCGACCTGATTCTGACAGGCGACCATGATGGCGAGGCAAGGGTTGAGGTCTCTTATGCAGGCGATGTCAACTTTGATGGCTTCTCGGATGTTGTAATGTCCAACCACGGCATGAAGGGCGTAAGGGTTTTCTTTGGCGGAAATCCTATGGATACTGCTTACGATGTGCTTCTTCAAAACAATATTGATTACTCATTTGCCAACTCTGTAGCGCACGCAGGAGATGTTAATGGAGACGGGTTCGATGATATAGTGGTGGGAGACTATATGACCGGCAACCTGAATGGTTCGGTTGCAATATTCTTTGGGGGACCTGCCCTGGATAGCCTGCCTGATGTGATCCTCAGGGGAAACAGGCATGAAGGGTTTGGCTCGCAGATTGCGGGAGGGGGAGATGTCAACTGTGATGGGTACGACGACATCGTCGTGGGTGAATGGGTCAACAGCGAATTCGCTCCCGCTGCAGGCAAGATTTACATATTCTTTGGCGGCGATCCCATGGACACAATTCCGGACGTGTGGATGTATGGTGAGGGGGCTGGACACCATCTCGGGTGGTTTGATTTGGATATTCTTAATGTGGACACGCTCTGCGACTGGGTCGTTGCAGGAACCGAGTTTTATCCTGATGGCTTTCCGGCGAGATGCCCGGGCAAGGTCTACATACTCTTTGGCGATACGCTTATGGACGGAACACCAGATGCAACCATGCTCGGAAGGACTGATTCGAGCAGTCTGGGGATTCGCTCGAAGTCTGCTGGCAATGTCGCATCAACCGGGTTCGAAGGGGTTCTGTCCAGCGCGATCAGCGAGTACGACTCCAAGGGTACCACTTACCTGTGGCTCACTGGTGTTCCCTTTGACACCGTCCCCGATGGCATTGCCACTGGCTCCTTCTGGCCTGAACAGCCCGGGTGGCATCTTGCGTCTGCGGGTGATGTGGACGGCGATGGAATCGATGAGATCATGTTTTCGAATTCAGCTTCTATAGACTCAATAAACACCGTTTGGGTGTGTAAGTATGCTGGTACAGGTGTTCTCGAGGAGACACGCGACAGGAACACAGCTTGTCTGCCTCTCCTAATGCAGAACTCCCCGAACCCATTTTCCAATTCAACTCTAATCCGGTTCCGGGTTTCTGGAGCCAACCTGTCTCGTAGCTCACTCGATATCTATGACGCGGCAGGGAGACACGAAAGGAATCTTTGGGCAGGCCACAACTACAAAGAGAATACCGGTGCTTCAGTGATTGCTGTGTCATGGGACGGAAAGACTGGAGATGGAAATGGCGTCCCTGGCGGCGTATATTTTTGCACACTTCGCGCGGGACAATTTCACCAAACCAGAAAAATGGTCCTCCTGCGCTGAGAGAGGAGGTGACGGTTGCTTAACAAGTGTACATTTCGGCTGCCAAGATCGCCATGGCTGGGAGCGCTTGCCCTTATCGCTGCTGTGGCGAGCCCATCCTTCTCGCAATACACTTTTGGTCCATCAATGTGGCTTGAGCCGGATACAACCTGCTACCAGGCGAGACCTTCAATCGCCATAGATTCTCACGGAAACCCGTGCGTAGTCTGGATGACGTTTTTCGAAGGAGACATTCGGTTTGCCAAATCGACTGATGGAGGAGACACATTTCTGCCCAGTGTTCTGGTAGACACCACAAATTATATTTTGGCCTCGCCCAAGCTAGCGCTTGACCCAGAAGACAATCCGCACGTGACCTGGACAAACCTGGGCATAAATGGACAGCATCTGGGGATACGCCAAGTGAGATACACCAGGTCCACTGATAAAGGCCAGAGTTTCCTCCCCAGCATCTATGCCATGGCTGACACCACAGGCCACCATGAAGCCACTCGCAAGATGATTCTGATAAGATAGGCATCCTGTTTCGGATTCTCAAACCCTCACACACCTGGGTCAAACCTCAAAAAGTGTATCTCAGGTAGCATAGGACCCACACGCCCCCAAGCATCAAATCAAATAACCCTTCATCATTTGTTCTTACATTCCCGAATTTTCGAAATCCCGGGAATATGCACTTTCTATTTCACTTTTTCGCAAGGGACCTTGGGGTAGGGTTAAGGGATGGCGTCTGGGACTTAGGCTGGGCCTATCTGTTTCTCGCTGTTTCTTATGAGAGTAGCTCAATGTCCCAGCCATATCTGGTTTCCATCTCCTGCCACATCAAAGGGTACGCGCCCTCTCGAGCATACCGCTTTCCTGGCAGCCTCAGTCAAAGGAGCTGCCCAACATTCGCGGACGGTTGTCAAATTCTTTCGCAACGGTGATCGAGGCATCTATTGGTGATGATTTGGTGCGCACCTGGCGCGGCCCTTTCAGGCATCGGAAATGTCAAGCCGTAGATCCGAACCGGCTCGAGGAGCGCCGTTCCCAGGCCCTCGACCCCCGCTGCTAAAGATGCTCTCCACATCAGACCCCTTGATGTAGGCAAGGTCGTCATCTTGAAAAATCTCAATCCACCCCTCCCTCTCCCTGTTTCCGTAATACCTTTCGAGGACTTCACCCTTCCCCGCAAGTCTTATCAACTCTACATCATTGGGCACCGGGCACAGTATAATCTCTGCGCCATCCTTGATGACCCGCACTTTCCGGGTTCTACTATCAAAGCCTGATGGGATGTAGAATCTTGTCCTGTCTATCTGCAATGCCGAATCAATCACGAACCGAACACAGAACTCAGCGTTCTCTTTTGTGTAGGCTGCTTCGTTTCCTCCCCAGAAGTAACAGGTGTGAGCTACGCTGAGAGATACCCCTGGTGTCACGGCTCTGAACCTAGCATATTCAGCCATGTTGATGCCGTGCAACTGCGGCAGAATCCAGGAGCTCAGGGTGTCAAAGTGCTCCTCCAATGCGCGGATGAAGTTATCAAGAGCTCTCTCTGCCTCGATGTCAGCACCGACGAGCTTTCCCAAATCATGCGTTTCTATCCGTTGGGGCAATCTAAGATGCTCTAAGCCCGCACGTCTATTGAGGGACAAAACTGTGAACGCGACCGCCGTTTCTTCGATGCATGTGGCAAAATCGTCTGAGACAAGGGCCTGCTCAGCATGCCTTATGTGGTTTCTCGCTCTGCAGTGGCGCACTAGCTCCGCCAGACTGAGCACATCGAACTCCTCATCGAAGAAGGTCCGGTACGTATTGACTAGGAAGTCACGCGTGTATGTCCTGAATCTGTCAGCGTCATCAGACGCGGGCAGAATTCCGTAGTGCTTGAAACCCACTCGTGCCCTATTGAGCTCTTGCATTTCTGTCTTGTAGGGGATCATCTTGCTTTCCTTGTTCCCGGAGACGCGCTCTATCTTATCCCAATATTCAGCAAAGGTGATGTTGCCCCCGATGCGAGCTTTCACTTTCTGCGCAATGGCCCGCAGAACCAATTCCACTGAATCCTGAAGGAGAGATATGCCGAGCCCATGCCACAATGGCAAGGAGCGAGTGAGCATCTCCGACGCTTGGGAAAAAATGTACTTCGCATATATTAGCCGCTTCTTGAGTGGTTCAACGATCTGGTTTCCCATTGTTTCCTCGCTTTGGCATAGGACTTGCAAGTTGAGTACTGCTTCATTTCATCCATTGTGCGAGGACTCAGGCTGGCCCCGCAGCCGCTTTATCTTCTTCTCATGTTCCTCATACCATTCTTGTTCCACGAGGACTATCTCCAAGCACTCGGAGGGAGTCACTACGCCTAACTTGAGTTGCTGGGAAAACTGGGGACGGTGCTTGGCATTTTGGCAAAACCTCCGTTTCAACGAGGTCCAAATGCCTGTCCCCACAGTGTGGACCTTCTCTAGTCCAACATCCTGACAGATTCCAGCAGTGTGTCATGGTTCCGCGCCTTGTCATTTCACTCAAAAGAATTCTCCCACATTCGCGGACGGTTGTCAAATTCTTTCGCAACAGTGATCGAGACATCTATTGGTGATGATTTCGGCACAAATCTGGCACAGGGCAAGACGAGGTCCTACTCTCCCCTCGACACGTCCGGGGCCGGCAGGGCAAGCATCGGCCTCTGGAGC
>SOJN01000108.1 GCA_004376575.1 candidate division TA06 bacterium
ACTACCGGAATCATCACGATCCCAAGTATGACACGCCAAGTGACTCTGATTCCTTTCTTCATCTAACTGACTTCCCAGATACCTTACCAACCAGGGCCTGATCACGTGCTAGTAATCGCCATGAAAATAATCAGGACCGCCATCAGAAATCCGAGAGGATATGAAGCAAAGTATATTGCCAGCTTTTTCCCTATTGACAACGCCGGGGCGTCCTCAAAAAGTACCGGCGGTCTCAGTATTCTGTAGAAGAAAAAAACAATGACAACAGCAGGATAGGTGGCTACCGCCCATAGCGCAGCCCAGATGGGCCGAAGAAACCTCTTCCTGGCATCATCATATACCCAGAGCGCCGCGAGAACCCTCAGATTGTGAGCGAGAAACAAAACAAGCAAGAACTGTAGCGGGTGAAAACCTTCTTCCATCTTTCTAAAAACCCTCCCCTCTGTCGCATCAGTTTGCAGATTGAGCTTGCCCCACTTTGATTCAGAGTCGTTCCCTAATCAGAGATTTCACCAGGTCAATAGGGACTGCAAAATTCAGATTCTGTGCTCTCCCTGTGGACGCCAGAGTGGTTATGCCAATTACTTCTCCTCTCATGCTAAACAGTGCGCCACCGCTGCTCCCGGGAGAAATCGCAGCATTTATCTGGAGAAGCTTGACACCACCTATTTCAGGCTTACCGCTGATTATCCCGTTTGTCACTGTGCTCTGCAAACCTAACGGATTCCCTATAGCCAAAACTGCTTCACCCTTTTCCAGCTCCTCGGAATTGCCAAGGACCACTGGGGAAAACTGTACTCCCTCAACCTCTATCTGGAGTATGGCAATATCCCGCGAAGGGAATCCAGCAATCCGCGAAATTGTGTCGTAGGATCTTCCGTCCGTAAATGTGATTGAAACGCTGCCGGCCAATTCAACCACGTGATAGTTGGTCACAACTGCTCCATCCTTACTGACGACAAACCCGCTACCTTGGCCTAGCGGATAGTCATTTTGATCGGTCGCCTCAATCAACACGATACAAGCACCCCATTTCTTGTCAATCTCTTGCGCTGTCATCGTTCTCGCTGCTGGAGTTCTTGGCCTGAGAATGTCGGCTGTGAAGATTCTCCTTGAAGAGCGGCTTGCAGACTCCAGGAAGATGTCCTCCTTTACACTCCTGAACGACCTTTCGATTTCCATCTTGGGTGAATAATAGGACACCTCACGACTGGCTGGTATCCAGACGAGGACCAGCATGAGGCCAAAAATGGTAGTTAGTATAATTTTCGTTGCCATCTTAAATCTTGACGCAATCCACAACAAAGTAATTCCAACAAGGGGAAAAATGAAGAGGATCAGAATCACAAACCATCTCTTGTAGTATCTTGATTCCCTTTCTTTGGATTTGTCCATGATCCACACGCCCAAAAACCAAAAGGCAACCCACGCAATGGTTGTGAGCAGAACAACGCCTGGGGGAACTGCGCCCAATCCGTACACCCAAGCCACCGATGAGAACCATAAGGTCAGTACGATACCAAGAAACAAAGGATGGCCTCTTGCCTTCTTGGTGGTCCACAGAGCTTCCCTCTTTCGTGTGGCTCGTGGTGGATACGCAAATTGAGTACCACAGTTGGGGCAGGTCACTTTGAGTGTACCTTTTGTGTACGGTATTGCCAGCTTTTGACCGCAACGAGGACAAAAAACAGCAATTCTACTCTCAGAATCTTGTTCGTTCATCACTTCGTTCCCCATGAACAGCACGGGACGTCAAGGCTGTCTTGGTATCACTCAACCCTTGTGCCATATTTGTGCCAACTTGCTGTCAAACATAGTAGCAAATGGTCTGTGTGGTGTAAATGGTGTAATTCCTGAAAGCATCCGGAATCATATACAGTTAGGCTAACTCCGCTCAATCTGACCTGTTTACCTTTGTCTGGAGTTTCTGCGCCCAAATTAGAGCACCGAAACCTGGCGCTAAAGTGATTAGCGTTACCAGCCAGTTCGCGAAGTTGAACGGGCTGAGCAGTTCCTGGACCCCAGAGAATCCGCTCTTCATCCACACGCCTATGATTCCGATGAAGATGAATATGCATGCCAAGGTGAGCCAGACATACCCGAAGCCTTTCAAGACCTTGATCCAGATCTTCAGGTGTTACCTCCCATGCAAACAGAAGGGGATAACCTGGGAATTTCCCCCGAAATTGACCGCAAGTTTCTCATATCGCGGACACAATGGGGACAGGTGCTCTGTACCTGTGTTCTGACAGGCCCGTGTGGTCAAAACGCAATGATGCAACACGTGTCCCAATAACACTCCCTTTAGTCAGCCTCTTCTTCAGTGTAAGCAAAACTGCTTACGCGCCAGCACGGCCTATCTTCCAGAAACCGTGCAGGTATAGGTACTTTCGATAGGTGAATGTAAAAACGCACGTCGATCAGCTCACCTTCATCATCGAACTTGGTCGAAGCCAGTACAACTGTGCACCTGACAATTGCGTCTGTCGCTTTCTCGCAGCCTCGGTATAGCCAGGGAGAGATGCTTGGCATAAACGGCTCATCAGGATGCGGGCTCCGTATACCGCGCCATTCATCATGGTCTTCGATCCAGTCCGCATATGACGCACCCCGGTAATTAGGCTCTACGAAGTTTGCTGCAGCCTCAGGGGAACCTGCACAGAGATACTCGCCGAATAAAAGAGCTGTCTTCTCTGGCCCTAAGTCTTTGGGCGGGTCAAGTATCAGCATCAGAATGAAAAGGAAGGTAACAACGGAAGCTGGAACCACCAAGGCTTTTTCCCACTTCCGTATATCCTCCAGCTCCTTGAGGAAAAGCACTCTGTAGAGCACGGAACCTAAGTAGAACACGGCAACGGCAGACAGAATGAAGAACATCCCGAAGTGAAGGCTGAGCCAGTCAGATAGTTCGAAGATGGCAGCTAGCATATTCTGTTAAGGTGCGCCTTTATGGCTATATAGCCTGGTTCGCCCTGTGCCAAATCTGTGCCAACTTGCTGTCACAAATCAAAGCAGAACACGTTGACCACACAAGACATGAGTCCGACACCTGAGATCAGCGGAGTAGTATCATCTTCTTCATATCCGTGAAGTCTCCGGCCTGCAACCTACAGAAGTAGATGCCAGATGAAAGATTGTCAGTCTCCCATACCTGTACATAGGATCCTGCACCTTTCTGGTCCTCTACTACAGTATGCACCAGTCTACCAGAAATGTCGTATATGCCGAGATTGATCGCACCTGAGGCTGGTAATTGATACTGGATACTTGCCGTCCCGATGCAGGGATTGGGATAGACTTCAAGGTTTAGCGCGTTGCCATCGATTGCTGGCGACTGCAGTTGCTCCTCAACGGCGACATTCCCATCCTCGTCTGTCTTAATGACGTAGACATCATAGTAGCCAGCCCCAAACGAGCGTGTCCATCCCGCGACTATGTACCCCCCGTCCGAAGTCTGCCTAAGGCAGTAGGCGTGGTCGCCCCAAGTACCTCCATAGGTTCTAGTCCACAACAAGTTTCCGAGCATGTCGGTTTTGAGGATCCAGATATCAGCTGAACCGTGACCGTATGATTCTGTTTCTCCTGCGATCATGAACCCGCCGTCGCTCGTCTCCAGGACAGACCAGCCTGAGTCCGCCATCTGGCCTCCATAGTATCTCTGCCAGATCGACTCACCCAATGAGTCCGTCCTAATCAGGTAGATATCGGCAGAGGGGCTATGGTAAGAATTTGTGTGTCCAACGACGATATATCCACCGTCTTGTGTCTGTTGAACGGAGGTCCCGTAGTCTGAGCCGCTTCCGCCATACCATTTCTGCCATATCATCTTCCCCAGCGAGTCGGTCTTGGCTAGATAGACATTCGAGGATTCCGCAATGAACGAATGCGTGTTACCTACTACGATATATCCACCATCTGTCGTCAGCTCCAATGAGTATCCGTAGTCGTCGCGGTCCCCGCCCAAGAGCTCGTCCCATAACATGTTGCCTGCGGAATCTATCTTGACGAGGTAGACATCATAATCCCAGCCAAAAAACGTGGCCCAGCCTACTGCGACGAATCCCCCATCCGATGTCTGTTGGACATAACGTCCTCCATCATGCCAAATGCCGCCGTAGGTCCTTTTCCAGAGTTCGCTACCCGAAGGGTCAACCCTGACCAAGTACATATCTTCGCCCCATCCTTGACTTCCGGCGGTGATGAATCCGCCATCCACAGTCTGCTGGACGCAGTAAGCCTGGTTGTGTTCGCTGGCTGCGCCGTATGCCGAGTCCCAGAGCGTGTTCCCCAATGAGTCAGTTCTGACCAAGTAGACATCAGTGCCTCCTGATCCGAATGACTTGGTGTGCCCACTAATGACATACCCCCCGTCTGAGGTCTGCTGTATGGAATAGCCCCAGTCAAAGTCAGGCCCGCCGTAAGTCCTTTCAAATGTGATTTGTGCACAGGCTGGCTGACCTAGCTGTAGCAGCCAGAGAAAGACGATTAGTGTCAACACCAAGACATGAGCGATCAGTCCCCTCATTCTACCCTCCACTTTTGCATATTTGAATCCGCGCATGCAGCGCCCTCCAGCTAGTTCACTTCGACCAAAGCAAGTCTAGCAGAGAAGGCTTCGTAGGTCAAGCCAGATACGCAAGTTGGCGACACGAGGAGAAGAAGGAATGGCATTCTTTCCCTAGGCGCCTACGAGAGTGCTGTGAGGTTTGGGGATTCTGACTGAACGACGCAACCGACGTACGGAACCCGGGGTCGGACCTGACATTTTCACGTTCTTGCTCAGAAGTCCAAAGGTTCATGCCTGCCCCATGTTCATCGTCAGTCTCCTATGCTGCATATGTCCAGCTTGCCAACAAGATCTTCGATCCTAGATCGTCGATCTTAGATTAGTTGTGCCATATTTGTGCCATTTTCAGGAGCTCTTCGTCTTGCCTTTCTTGTCTTCTCTCAAGAGCTTCTCGAATTCCCTTTCGATTCCGCCAATGGCCAACCTAACACTACTATCGTCTATACAACCTATAGTGAAAACTGCATATGCGAATAGTCTCCGCTTCCCTTCGACGTCCTTGATGGTTCCGCCTCTCCCCACGCGGATGTATTCTCCCAGCCCCTTGATCGCGGTCGTTATGTATTCGTTTTCAACCGTAGTACCCCACCTCAGCATACCCAATCCCTTCAAGAAATGCTCAAGAGCCCGATCTGGGTCCTTGATATCGGTATCATCGACACGCCAGACCCCCAAGTCGTGTCCCAAGTCCAAGAGAGTCCGAGCCTCTAATAGTCTGAGCCGGTCTTCCAGCTCCGCGATGGCGTCCGTCTGAGCCTTCTTCAATCTTTTCCTCAGTGCGTCTACGGAGTATCGCCACTGCAAAACAGCTATCACAGCGGCTATTATAGCAACCGAGCACGTCACCACGCCAACAAGTACGGTTAGGACTATTACAGGCACCGTCCCCAAAATCGTAAACCCTCCAGAGCTAGCATTGGCAACCACCGACGAATCACCCACAGCCGCAACGACCACAGCAGTTGTATCAGCGAGAGACAATCTTGCCTCCGACAGAATCCATCTGCTTCTGCACCTCCAACGACCTACGCGGACTCAAACTCTCATTGCACAAAATCTATGCAACACTCAAAGCAGAAATGCGCTCGATTGATTTGGTCTCATGTGTGTTCTCGTCGTGGTTCAGCTTGCTCCAGCAATCCCAGCAGAAGGTCCGCAAATACGATTGCCTGCCCGGCCACACGTCTGTCATCCCAACCGAAGTCTCTATGGTCTTCCGGGCTCTTCATGAGTTGAACTCCTCCCCTGAAAAGCTGGTGTATCCCCTGTCGCTCGCCACCCGTCTCGCACAAAGGATGTGTCAGGCATCCCTTGTCGGGGCTGAACGCTTTGTCAACCAGCTTTGTTCCAAGAAGCTCTGCGTCTGCATCTATCTTCGCTCGGAGTTTCTTCTCAATGTGCTTAAGGGCCTCGAAGATCGCAGTCCCGTATCTCTCTGCTTCGAAAGAAGGCATTACATCCTGTAGTAAATCCTCGTGTATAACTACCGCCTCAAGATCGAATGGAACCTGAGATATGCCCAGTTCAAGCTCTTTCGCATACGTCTCCCCTTCTTCCGTCAACTGAAAGAAATCATCATTGACCGTATCTGGGGGAAATATCATGTGATCCTTCTCGAGTTTGTGCAGAAACTGTAGTACTTCCCTCTCCGGAGCATCAATCTTCTTAACGGCTCCCTTAAGGATCGTCTCGAAGCGGAGACTTCTACCGCGGTCCGTGTACTCCTTGAACATACCGAGAATCTGGCGCTTTATCTCCTTTGACAGAGCCACTTCACTCCTCTCATGCCTTAAGTTCAATGCGAGTGCATGGCCTCCCCGCCGACTGGCCGCATCTGTCTACGCATTTCACCCGTCAGACTTAGGGTCAACATCCCCACGGCCTCTTGAAGATGCTGACGCAATTGTATCGTAGATCTACGATCTGAAATCTAGGATCTCGTTGCAGGAATCTAGGCTATCAGTATCTGACACAGCCATCTCCACCCCATTTCGCTTTCGTCTTGTGGCAAGGTCTTCGATATCAGTTCTGCGTTCTTAGATCTATGTGTGCCCCAGCAATTCTTGAATGGCACGTAGATTGACTCCCGCCATAACAAGATGCGAGGCGAATGTGTGGCGGAGGTCATGGAATCTGAAATCCCTTATCCCCGCTCTTCTACAGGCAGCCCTGAATCTTTTTTGAACGCTCCCATAGGGCCTGCCATCGTCGCCACAGTATACGAAACCGCTCCGAGCATGTAAAGACAGTTTGTTGAGTTCCCTGGAGAGGCGTTCATTGATCGGGATAAACCTCCGCTCATTGTTCTTGGACCTCTCTAGGGTGATAACCTTGATTCTTAAGGAGAATCGGGACACCCCCTCAATTGAATCTCTTTGAGAAATCTCTCCGATTCAGCTCAGGGGCTCTGCACCTGAGCTTGCTTTCTGTGCCATAGTTGTTACCCCTTCCTTGTCTTGGTTTGCTACCCTGGCGCAGATCGGGCTTCACAAAAGTCTCAATGAATCAGCCTCCAAAACACGCCCAATATTGGAGCAAGACCTAGACGAAATTTCAAAACAACCAAGACGGATATGAATATCAAAAGGAGTGCTGCAAGTCCCACCAAAATACGCTCATGGAATCGCAAGCCCCTCATTTTGTCCTCTTTTTCTTGAGTACTGTCTGGGGACAGTACGTGACATCTTGACATTTTCGCTGTCGTATCGTTCTTCAAAAGTTCACGAGGTCTCGATCCCGTCCCTCGCAACCAAAAAAGAGCGCCTTTGTCAGAAAGTTGAAAATCCTTCGTGTGTTCGGAGGGTCATGCACCGTCGCTAATCCTTATTCTGTCCGGGGTGAGGCCGTTATCTTTTCGGGTTTTCGTCTCAAAACCAAGATAGTCAGGATAAGACAACGGAGCGGGGCAAGATAGACATTCCCCCTTTGGTGCAACAGAAACCCCCATACTTTTCTGCGCATACATGGCGCAGGCTGAAACTCGACTACGGCAAATCAAGGCATGAGTCCAAGCTGTAGGGTGAACACCTTCTCAGACGCTGCCAGGTCTTCCGAACCCCTCTCCGTAGGCCATACTTCCTGATGGCGAGGACTGCATACTCGGAACACGTAGGATAATACCTGCATTGGATCCAGCGCGATATGACTGGAGAGATACAGCGTTGGTAAAGCCGAATACACGCGATGAGCCAAGATACTAACATGGCCTCTACACCTCGTGGGTAATCTCCTCAGAAACTACGGCCTTCGAACCGCACTTCGGACACTTATTCAGGTCAACTACTTTCTTTTCGGGGATCAGCGCTGCAGGCAAACAACCGCCGCAACACATCATGGCCTTGCTCGCGTTGTGCAAGGCGCCCGCCCTCTGCTGTGCAACATCCTCCCTGCCATAGAACCACACATTCCCGCAAGCTTTGCAAGTGCTTTTGGTTTCTTTGATTGTCTTGGCCACTGTGTCTCTTCCCCCCTTTCATCCTCTTCTCAGGATCTCCCTGCATAGGCTCTCATAGTCCTCTGCCCCGTGACTCCCCGGCCTGTACTCAAATATGGTCTTGCCAAAGGACGGGGCCTCGGCCAGTGATATGTTTTCCCTGATAGCAGTCTTGAACACCTTGGCCCCAAAGTGTTCCTGAATCTTGGCTAGTACCTCTCTGTTGAGTACCTTCCGACCGTCAAACCTTGTGGCGATTATCCCGGAGATCACCAGGTCCGGGTTGAGTCTCTTTCTCACCGTCTCAATCGTCTCTGTCAACCGTGCTAGTCCCTGTAAGGCCAGGTATTCTGTCTGCAAGGGGATAAACACTTCTCTTGCATAGGTCAGGGCCGATTGAGGATCCAAATCTATCAGGAGAACCTTACGGCCTAACTCGGTCAACCCTGCACCAACGTTGACCGTGCTGGTGGTCTTGCCAGTCCCACCTTTCTGATTCAGCAAGGCTATGGTTCTCATAGGTTAGTCCTTCTGTTTAGGCCCCTTTGTGACAAGAATATGGCACAAGGGGATTAGGGGTTGGGTAGTGCCTCAATCATCTTTTCAATAAACTCATCAACTACGCTTGATGGGGAACGGCCTATATGTCCACTTTTGTATCTCATAAAGACAACAATTTCACCCGTCGTTAGGTCAACCACATCTCCCCAAAATTTATTTAGAGATTGATAGGATGTGGCGTCTGCCTCGCCGGAGGAATATCCATATTGTAGCAGGTACTTAGATTTGTATCCAGCCACACGCTCCTTGCTTAGATACAGTTTTCGACCATCGTAGCCTGGGTTGACCCTTCCTTTGTATTCTTCTTTGTGGCTGGCAACTGCCGCCGAAATCACATTAAAACCTGCCGCAGTCAGCGCATCAGCAAATGCCGGCCCAGCATCAAGCCAATCAAGTCCCATAGGTCTAATCGTAATCGCACTATTGCGACCAAACTCGGTATTGGGTTTGACTGTCACCCGTAGGCTACTGGTAGCACAGCCAATCAATACTATCACCATCAGACAAACTAACCACTTCATCGCGCCCTCCTTGCTCATTCTTCTGCCCCCCTTGTGCCATATTTGGGCCAACTTGCTGTCAAACATAGTAGCAAATGGTGTGAGTAATGTAATAGTGTAATTCGTGAAGCTACCAGAGATGGAAGGCAGTTAGCCTAACTTTCCGCTGCGCATGAATTTGCGAAAATCGCCCTGAATGGCATTACGAACCTGCCCTGAGCGATAGTCGAAGGGTGCGTTGCCCTTCGGCAGGCTCAGGATTCATTTCCCGAAGATTGATAATCGGAAACTCTACCACTGAGCTACATCGGCGTACCAATAACTTACGCGAACTCAAATTCCCCTTGTGCCATATTTGTGCCAGAATCCGTACGACAAATGGCTGTGAAACGTTCGTTCGGCATTGAATCTCAGCGTAAGAAAGCACTCAATCTCCCCTTTGCTCCGTCTGGCTTCGGGCCTTCTCCAGTAGCTCCTGTATCCGCGGAAACACTGGGAGGGCCTTGATCTGCTCCTCAGCGATGGCAATCCCGTCCTTAATCCCCAACCAGCCGAAACCGCCACCCAGATAGATGTGCATGTAAGGACTCAACGGCATTCCCATTAGTGACCTCGATAGGTCCCCCAGCGCCTTCCGCACTTCCTTGTCTTGGAGAAACTTCTTTAGCTTGCTTACCGTATCTAGCCCTTGGTTTATGGCTACGACGAGACAGTCCTGCGCCTCTCCAGGAGGTATGGGCCTACCATAAAGGTCTTCAAGCATCCGGGCAACAGCCTGAACGCTGATTTGCTCCTGGGATCCCTGACCACCGATAGCCACATCCACCCTCTCGTCACATAACTTCTGAGCGACTTTGTCAACCTCCTCTAGTTGATCTCCGAGCTTCCTCATTTTCTCCAACCAGCTATCGGGAAGATGTACGTCTGTCTTGTAGGCGTCCCTATGTGACAACGTTGCCCAAGTGTCCTGAGCAAGCGTCCGAATTTGGACTTCCACTTTGACACTCAAGGCCTGCCCCATCACGGTCACAGTTGTCTCCAATTCTGCGTGAGTCGCTCGATAGCCGTCTTCTCTGTCTATATCCTCAGAGGCTACATTTCTGAAATCGGGATGTACCGTGAGAAACGTAATAACCTCTTGAGCATGCACTTCATTATGACAGACGATTCTCACACCTGCCATGTCCTCTACCTCCTCTAGGGAGGAGTACCCTTTCTGTCTCATCTTGTCCACTGCGCTGTTCCAGTCCTTGACGCGCGTGTTGATGTAACGGATGTACGTGGCCTTGATATCTCTGAAGTAGTTCCGTAGCTCGTCTGCGACTTTGGCAGCCGCCCTCTCATAGTACGGCCTCATGGTGTTATAGGTCTGTCCGGCAACCAAATACTGCTCGAGTCCTGGTTCGTTGTTTTTCATAATAGTGTCCTGGATATGATCGTCAACTGCGACTACACCCAAGGCTCCGAATGTAACCTAACGGAGTCTATCTGCTTTTCCATCTCTCCTGTGAGGCTCAGGCTCAACATCCCCACTGCCTCTTGAAGATGCTGGCGTGAGAGATGTGAGTAGCGCATTGTCATTTTGATATCCTTATGCCCGAGTAACTCCTGAACGGCACGGAGGTTTACGCCGGCCGCCCGGGTTTAGACCTTGCGTTCTTACATTTTTGATGGTATCGCCTCGCTAGGCCTCTCCCGGGGACTCAGTCTCCTCAACAGCCGACTCTTCAGGAGCTGTTGCGTCCGGAGAAGATTTCTTGGGTTTTCTCTTCCTCTTTCGTGGCTTCCCGCTAGGCAGAGCTACCCGCACATTTTCCAGTTCTCCCAATGCCGCCTCGTTCAGCATCCGCCGGACACCAGACACAATGTCCTCTGGGGAAAGGAGAATTCCTGAGTCCTTTCGTAGCTCTCGTCTCAATAGTCTGAGCGAATTCTCAGATAACATTGCTTCTAGTAGATTACGAGGATTTAACACGTTTGTCTTCTGCCAGACCTGATCGAGCTTGCCTTTCTTCACGCTTCTGTGTGATATTAGCTCGAAACGTCGCGCAAGACCTGAGACATCATCCACAGCAAGGTTCCAAGAATGAATGAGCTTGGTTACCGGAGGTTGCCCAAAAGATACGTGGTGAAGTTGCCATTCTTTGCCATTGGTCAATAGTATCCATTCACACCCTGCGTCTATTGCGTAGGATGAGACCTGCCGAAGATGCTTTCGGCTCAGATCAACATTCACCCGTTTGATTTCAAGCATTATTACGGGTTTCGCTTCCTCGCCTTCTTCAACTTGTAATGTGAAATCAACGTGTTCAGTTTCACCAGCACCTCTTATTGCGCGTTCCCGTGAGATATGCTTGAAGGCATCGTATCCCATCAGAGACTCCAGCACCCGTTCGATACGTCGACGAGTTTCAGCTTCGTTACAGTCTGCTTTTTCCGCTTGCTGAATCGTGCGTCGAGCGTCAAGGATAGAACGGCGAACTTCTTTATCTACCTTTGCACGAGGCATATGAGACTCCTTCCTTTTAATCGGTTGACAACACGCCCCAACGCGCCCTCCTCTTCTAGTGGTCACATACTATGGCCATTATCTCCCCCAAATAAGCCCCTGTCAACCGGAAAAGCCTCGACAGAAGAGAAGGGAAGAAGGAATATAGTGCTTACAACGGGCGCCAGAGGGCGCTATTGGCAGATTCATGTGAAATCCAGGCGTGACGGCGACAGATTGTCCGAGGCAACGGCGATCAGACATTGACATCACAACAACCAGCTGCTATTCTTCTAACTGCGTGCTGGAAGTGCGTGTCTATGTTCCACGCAAATTGACTTACCAAGCGAGCACCCATGTGTTGCTTCAAGCAGAACCGGGACAGTGGGATACGAAACTGCAACATAGATACAGAACCCGCCGAGACGCGGAACACGAACGGCACCGAAGGAATGGGGCCAACTAGACAAGAAGAGCTGCGTTTCAATGAACATGGCTGTATGTCAAAGAAAATCAAATTGCCCAGAAAAAAGTCTTTACTTATTAGGTAAAGATATTATATTATGCATATAGACTTTAAGAATCAGAAGCTGAGAAAGATATTCAATTCCCGAGAGAAATTGCAGAAGAATTACGGTAAACACATGGCGCAGGTCATAAAAAGGCGTATGATGATTCTAAATGCTGCACCAAATCTGGAAGATGTATGTCATCTTCCACCAGAAAGAAGGCATGAGCTCGTGGGCAGAAGAAAGGGAACTTTCGCAGTAGACCTACAGCATCCGAAGAGGCTTGTTTTTAGACCAGCGCACCATCCGATACCCCGAAAGAAAGATAAGGGCATCGATTTCAAAAAAGTCACTGCAATAACCATTTTAGGCGTGGAGGACTATCACTGATGGCGGGCACAATTGTGGATCAGTTCGACCCCGACTATGCGGTCCATCCGGGCGAAATCCTCGAGGAGACACTCGAGGCGCGGGGGATGAAGAAGACCTCCTTTGCGGTGCGGTGCGGCCTTTCGGCAAAAACCGTAAGCCAGATAATAAGCGGCAAAGCCCCTGTTACCCCAGAGACGGCCATACAGTTTGAGCGGGTGCTTGGTGTGTCGGCGGCAGTGTGGAGCAACCTTAACACCTTTTACGACCTCCATATGGCTCGAGTATCCGCACGGAAAAGGCTCGAAAAACAGGTGAGATGGGCAAAGAGTTTTCCGCTTACGGAACTCGTTAGAAGAGGGATAATTGAGAAACCAACTAACGCGGTTGATGCTGTCGAGAAATTGCTCAATTTCCTCGGCGTAGGCTCTGTTGATGCATGGCAAGAACGACAACAGCAACTTGTGGAGGCGTCGGTTGCTTATAGGCATTCACCTTCATTTGAGAGCGCTCCAGAATCCGTGGCCGTCTGGCTGAGGGTTGGGATAATTCGCGCCGCGCGTATTGACGCCCGCCCCTACAGCAAAGCCAAGTTCAAGAGCGCTCTGGAAGAAATAAGGACAGTGACTTCCCAGCCGGCAAAGGTTTTCGGCCCGAAAATGAAGGAGCTGTGCCGTCAGGCAGGGGTCGCCCTCGTATTTGTTTCTGAATTCCCTGGGACGCATCTAAGCGGAGCTACGTGTTGGTTGAATAAGGACAAGGCGCTCATATTGTTGAGCCTTCGTCATAAGCGCGATGACCACCTGTGGTTCAGTTTCTACCATGAGGCAGCACATGTCCTTCTTCATGGCAAGAAGAAGGTCTTCCTTGATGAAACAAAAAGAATGCAAGGTGGTATGGAGAGTAAGGCAGATAGCTTCGCGGCCAACGCACTCATTCCTGAGCGTGACTACTTGGCTTTCGTTTCACAGGAACGCTTCAGCAAGAACAGTATTATGATATTTGCCAAGAGGATCGGCATTGCGCCAGGGATAGTAGTGGGAAGACTTCAGCATGATGGGAAGATCCCACATTGGTGGCACAACGATCTGAAACGCGGGCTTAGGTTGGTTGAGACCACGGAATAACCGGAACAATCACCGCCTCGCTCGCGCCGCCAACCCACAGATTCATTCCCGATACACAATGACTTGGGGACGGTGCTTGACCCTTCGAATACTCGAAGGATTTTCAACATTCTGACATTTCCGATGCCGTATTGTTCTTCATAAGTGCAGAAGTGCATGCTTGGCCCGATGGTTTGAGACTTTGTGGGGGCAGGGTCTCCCTGCCCAAACCAAGAGGGCGCGGAAACCGCGCCCCTACACTTTCTATTCTTGGTGCCTGGCTTTATCTTCCGAATACTCGAAGGATCTTCGTCATTTTTTGCATTCTGAGCCATAAGTTTATGTCTGACCCCATGCTTTGAGACTTTGTGGGGGCAGGGTCTCCCTGCCCAAACCAAGAGGGCGCGGAAACCGCGCCCCTACAAAGGCCAATCGAAAAGATCATGCTTGTCTGCCGCGAAGCCCGACGCGTCAGCCCGACGAAGCTAGGAACAGCGTAGTCGGGTCGATCTTCGAATTTCGATTTTCGTCTGTCAGGGTCCTGTGGTTCCAGGTCTGCTTGACAACCCACCTTGGGGATGTTAGGCTCTGCGAAGAGTACTTGGGTTTTTGTCGTTGAAAACACCGGAGAAAGGAAGGATCTCATGGCAAGGCAAGGATCTCCTTCAGTTAGAGTTTATCCCGTCATTCTGCTTTTCCTCAGTGTAGCTCTGGCGGCGGGATGTGCCTATCACAATGGTAACGACTATGACTACAAGCTCGAGGTGACCGAGACACGCACCTGGCCAGTATCCAACATCACCCAGATTACCGCATCCACCGAGAACGGCAACATTGATGTCAGCGCCAGCCAGGACACTATGATCACGGCTGTGATCACCAGACGCTGCTATGGCAAAAACAGGGCCGATGCCGAGAACTACATAGACAACGTGGTAGTCGAGGACAGCATTACCGTCGGCCAGCTAATCATAACTGCTGATATGCCCAGCAACGGGCGAAACTACGCCGCCAGCTTCGAGATATTCGCACCGGAGTCCATCTATCTTGACCTTGTCACTGTAAATGGCAATCTTTCACTCAGCAACACCATTGCGGGAGCAAACCTCCTCGTAACCAACGGCAACATCTCAACCCAGAACCTTCGCGGCAGCATCAATGGTCTTATCACGAATGGGAATGCGAATTGTGATTATGCCGTGCTCGCCGCGGGCGAGTCGGCAGTCCTGGTGACAACAAACGGTAGTCTCCAGCTATCCCTGCCGTCTGATGTTTCAGCCAACTTTGAGGCACAGACTACGAACGGTACTGTCGCGGTTACGGGGTTTCCCTGGGTAACCTACACAATAAACGAAACTAACCACAAGGCCGGAACGATCGGCACTGGTCCGGGCAGTGCCATCATAAGCATGACCGCTGTCAACGGAAACGTCACCATCCGTGCCCCCTGAACGGATAGCTGTCAGCTCTGGCTAGTAAACACGAAACTCCCTCCCCTGCACTGCCCAACATCCGAAATTGGGAAATTCCCATCACGTCTCCCCCACCCCTTTGAAATTCGGAAAACGCTACCAACACAGTATCATTCTGCCTGCCCCGTTTCTCGCGAAGCGGGAGACACGGGGCCTGCCTGCCCGGCTCGTCTTACGAGCGGGCGTCTCACGGCCCCCCGTTCTACGGGGAGAAGTCCTGCCTGTCCTGAGGGAATCCGAAGGGAGCTTGTCGAAGGACGATGAAGAATCTGCTTCTGCATTTCTCGACCCAGCTTGACAAGCTGGCCTGCAGGTGGTAGTCTATACGGGCAACAGAAGCACGAACTCGGGCGAGATTTAGTACGATTCATGTGACCAAGGCACAGAGCAGCGACTTCCAACTTCGTTATCACAAAACCAAGATTTCGCCCACGGACATGGGGGGAAGAAAGATGTTAAAAAAGACAATTCTCCTTGCGATACTGATTGGCTTTGGCGGGTCAAACTCCTTCGCAGAGACACGCACATGCCAGCTACCGGCCGACTCAACCTGGCCAATGTTTCATCATGATCTGCATAATACTGGATTGTCACCACTCACCGGGGACATGGATACCTGCTACTTCTTCTGGTCATGTTCAACAGGGAGTTATGTGACTTGTTCACCCGCGATTGGCGACATAGATGGGAATGGCGACCTTGAGGTGGTTTTCGGATCATTTGATTCTAAGGTGTATGCTTTGAATGGTGAGGATGGTTCCCTGCTCTGGTCATATGCAACAGGTTTCTATGTCAATGGTTCCCCAGCGCTTGGAGACATAGACGGAAATGGAGACGTTGAAGTGGTTGTTGGCTCCGGTGACGGCATAATATATGCACTGAACGGCCAAGACGGCTCCCTTCTCTGGTCGTATGCAACAGGCGGCTCCGTCTATTCTTCACCAGCGATTGGCGATGTGGATGGGAATGGGACTCTTGAAGTAGTCGCCGGGTCTCATGATTTCCTAATATACGCCCTGAATGGTGAAAACGGTACCCTTCTCTGGTCATATGCTACGGATTCTATCATCGATTCCTCACCGGCGCTTGGGGACATAGACGCGGATGGGAAACTCGAGGTTGTCATTGGCTCCTGGGATAATAAAGTATACGCCCTGAATGGTGAAGATGGTAGTTTCCTCTGGTCATACTCGACGGGTAGATTCGTTTACTCTTCGCCGGCGCTTGGTGACATAGATGGCGACGGGAACCTAGAGGTAGTTTTTGGCTCTTTTGATCATACGGTATATGCCCTAAATGGTGAGAATGGCAGCCTCCTTTGGTCATATCTGACGGACGGCTGGGTCGCTTCTTCGCCAGCGCTTGGTGACATAGACGGAGATGACACACTCGAAGTTGTGGTTGGATCTTATGGTGAAGGAATATGTGCCCTGAACGGTGAAGATGGCTCCATTTTCTGGTCGTATGCAACAGGTACGGCGGTTGGTTCTTCCCCAGCGCTCGGTGACATAGACGGGGATGGAAACCTCGAAGTGGTTTTCAGCTCCCGGAGCGATACGGTCTATGCCGTGAATGCTGAAAATGGTATTCTCCTGTGGTCGTCCGCATACACATCGGGTATGTTTGTTGATGGTTCCCCAGCACTCGGAGATATTGATGCCGACGGATACCTTGAGGTCGTCTTTGGTTCCGGCGATTTTACGCTATACGCACTGAATGGAAGTGAAACAGCCGTAGAGGAAGTCAATGTACCCAGACCGCTGGGGCTCTTTGTGTCTCAGAACCGCCCCAATCCGTTCAAAGTGTCAACACAAATTGAATATGGACTCCCGAACGCTTCTGATGTGAAGATTGTCGTCTATGACCTGTCAGGACGACTAGTTTCAACTCTCGTAGACGAGAACAAGAACGCAGGCAGTTATACCATTGTCTGGGATGGCTGCGACAAGACTGGCAAGAAACTGGGGAGCGGCATCTATTTCTACCGACTCCAATCAGGCGACCACACAGTGACAAAGGCCATGCATCTGCTAAGGTAGAACCGGAGATCCATAGGCTTCTTCCTCATTAGATGAAAACTGATCACTTCAGCGGTCGAGGACGGGCGGGAGACCTTTGAGGGTGCGGCCGAGTGCCTGCGGGCAGAACTGAGACAGTTCCCGGTGTTCCTCTCTGACGGAACTAATCCAGGAAAAGAAAGATATATTTTTGCAGGGTCACTCAAATACCTTACAAAAACAGACCTGACGCAAGCTCTTATTTTCTGGTGCTAGGCTCTACCCAACGGGGTCTTTCAAGAAATTGCTGTTTGACACGTAGTAGTCTGTTGCGTAGAATCCTTGGGGACCGTAGGAATTCAGTGCAAATACAATGTCGAGCAAGCCAGTTCTAGTATTCTGAATGGGGGTGAAACAATGAGACAAGTAATCATCTATCCAGGCGAGGATGGCTACTGGGTCGCCGAATGTCCTAGTTTGCCCGGTTGCATAAGCCAAGGCAAGACAAAAGAAGAAACTATCGTTAATATCAAGGAGGCAATTCAGGGATACATCAAGGCTCTGAAAGAGGACAATCTCCCTGTCCCTGAGGAAAAGTTCGAAACGCTCGTGGTAGCAATATGAGATTGCCAAGGATTTCCGGCCGCGACTGTGTCAAGGCATTGCAGGAAGCAGGCTTCTATTTCAAGCGACAGGAAGGCAGCCACGTTATCCTACGTCGAGATGATCCGTTTATTCAGGTTGTTGTCCCTGACCATAAGGAGCTTGACAGAGGTACCTTACGTGCGATTATTCGACAGGTCGGTCTCGGAGTAGACGAGTTTGTGAAGCTCTTGTGACCCTTCGACTTCGTACTTTGACAATGCTACCCCCGACGTACTCCCTTCGGTCCTTTAGGGCTAATAGCAATTTTCGGCCAAAAGCGCAAAAGTGCATGCCTTGTCCCGCGGTTTTCCTCGGACTGTGCAAATGAAGAGGGGCTGAATACGGTGAATAAAGATATTGGCTGGGAAGCGACTTACAGAAGGGGTGAATATCGCATGCGTGAACCGTACGAGGACGCTGAATACCTCAATCACCTCTTCCAGAAGTACCATGTCCATCGGATTCTGGACCTAGGATGTGGAAACGGACGCCATCTGGTTTATTTCGCCAGGCAAGGGTATGAGATGTGCGGTATGGACATTGCCCCAACAGCCATAAATTTAGCTGAAGAATGGCTGGCTGAGGAAGGGCTATCCGCCGATCTAGTTTGCGGTGACATGACCAAGATACACTGGGCCGAAGATTTCTTCGATGCGGTAATCTGTGTGAAGGTCATCAACCATCATCGTGTTGAGGGAATTCGGAGCGCAATTAAAGAAGTCTTCCGCGCTCTACGGCCTGGAGGATGGCTCTTCTTGACTGTCAGCACGTCCAGGCCTTCAGGTCCTTTCAGAAACGGTGTTGAAGTGGAGCCCAATACCTATGTCTTGCTCTCCGGACGCGAGAAGGGTGTGCCTCATCATTATTTTGACAAAGAAGAGTTGCTTAGCGAGTTTTCACAATTTGACATAGTCGATCTGCACCAAGACCGCACCGGCCGTGCCTGTATGCTTGCTCGAAAACCACAGAAACCTCTAGTTGGTGAGGAGACCTTGTGAAAAGGGAAAGATATAAATGAATGGATGGACTAAGAGATACTATGACGAAGCCTATTTGAGAAGGTGGCCTCTTGGTCAACCTGATGAAGCAATCCTCAAAAACGCCAGGTTTCTGCTCCAAGAACTCAGGATTGGGGAAGGGGACACTCTGCTTGATGTTGGCTGTGGACGGGGCCGCTATAGTCTCGCCTTCGCAAAAAGCGGCATAAGGGTTACCGCCTTGGACGCGTCTGACGTGCTTCTTTCAGAAGCGAGCCGTCTTGCACATGAGATGGCGCTATCTGTAGAGTGGATTGTTGGGGACGTGAGAAGAATCCCTTTTGAGAACGACTTCGACGGCGCTACACTTGTAGATGCATTCGGCTTTTTCGAAGATGATTCCGAGAACCAGGAAGTCATTGGGCAAATCTCGAAAGCCTTGAAACCTGACGCGCGGCTGGTGCTCGTTGTTGTCAATGGGCAGCGAATTATCAACAGCTTTCGCACTGTCGATAGAGAAAAAAGAGGAAGTCTGAGCATCGAAATCAATCGGGAACTTCTGTCCCGACCTCCGGGCATGAGAGAAGTGCTACGCTTCAGGACGGAGAGAGTGTAATGACGTATGAGAGATATCAAAGACTGTATTCCGTTGAAGAACTGTCAGAGTTGGCTGGAAATTCTGGTCTTGTGGTCAGAGATACTTATGGCGATCTAACTGGCTCGCACTTCGATCCTGACTCATCAGAAAAGATAGTCCTTGTAGCTGAGAAACTTAGACCCTGAACGGACGCACCCATGAAACTGAAAGATGTTGAAAGGCTGTGAATCCGGGGACAGCCCCCCGATTTACTGACGGTCAAATGAAGAAAGTAGGAGACCGTGGTCAAACTTCAATATGTGCGTTTCTGCCGACACATCGAGCTTCAAAAGTCAAAAAAATCTACGCCTGTCCCCATTCCTTCAGTCAGTCACCCTCTCCTTAATCTCCCTCGACTTCGCTCGGGAGGTCGTGGAACGACCCGGGCAGGCTCTCCCCTCATCAAGGGAGGAGATCGAAACGTATTGCCAGTCATTGCCAAAAGGTGATTCTCTCCTATCTGTATATAGTGGTCTGAAGAAGACTCTTGAGTGTGTCCAGAATCTCGCTCCCTGTGCTGCTCGCCGTTTCATCGTCTCTTCTTATCCTGACCATGCCACACCTCCATCTTGGTCATATTTGCTTGTTTTTTGTGATTTCTACTTGTTTCTGTTGATTTCCAATAGCATCGACAACGAATCCAGGTGTATTTCTAGGCTAATTGTAGTCGAACCCTTAAAGATTCTTCGTTCCATTATTATCTCCCTTTGCTAGCTGTTTTCTTGAAGTGATGCTGTTCAGCCCATGCAAATACAAATCAGCAAGCATGTCTGAGTATTTCTCGTAGAAAGCATCGTCCAATTCCTCTGAAGGTTCTTCCGTAATCCGTTCCCAGGTCTGTCCTGACCTGGCGGCGGCCTCCACCATGTGCTTCCAAGCATACTTGAACCGGAAATGTGACTGGATTATTCCGGTCAGCAAGCCACGGACGACGTTTGACTGCACCGTGTCCTCCATGTCCACGCCAAGTTGTTCAAAGAGCCCCGCGGTCACCTTCCGGTTGTCCGTCGCCCACTTCACCTTCAAATCCACGATTTCAGGCTCGTCAATGGGGAACACACTGAACCCAGCCATCGCCAGCTCCGTGTTCCCCTTGAAGAAGTCAACAAGGCCTCTGGCTATTAGTCGCACTCGCCCCTCCGGAGGTGCATCCTTGTTATCGGCGTCTCTGATCGCCCGGAAGTATTTGTCATAGCACTCATTGATGATCTCCTTCAGTATCCCCAGCTTTCCCTCGTAGTAGTAATTGATCATAGAAACATTCACATCGGCTTCCTTCGCAATCTCCCTGGTACCCACAGCCGCGTAGCCCTTTCTGGCAAAGAGTGAAGTAGCAGCTTCAAAGATTCTCTCCTTTGCTTCTCTCTTCTCTTTCTTTGCCATCTTTTCCTCGTTTATTCAGTTCTCAATCAAACGTTTGTTTCAATCAATCGTTCGTTCAATAATATAGTCCCAGATCCTGGATTTGTCAAGGGGCAACACCAAGAAAAATGTCTTTAGGAACAAAAAGGTGAGAGCTCCGAGCTAAGTATAAGCGGTACTCGCACTTGCATGGGAGCAGGCACCGCATTGTTGCGTTTTGAACACGCTGTGATCCGGGGCCCCCTGGAGTACGAAAGCGGAAATGCCATCTACATCGAGATTGCTTCTGCCCGCTTCGCGAGCATCGCAATGACCCGTCTACGCTCAACCTGGTTGAGCTTCCCCACTTCGCTCTGCCGAGCTACGTGGGACTTCGCGACGGGCTTCGCCAGTTTGCGGTTGCTTGGGTTTTCCAATTTCGAAGGTTGGGTTGAGGGATGAAAGGAATTTCGTAATTTCGAAGGGGCGGAGAAAGGGGGCTGGGAATTTCGTCATCCCTGGCCGTTTGCCCCGCAGGGGCAGTCAGAACGTGAGGGTGGGTTTCCAGAGGTGGCGTTTCAGGTCGACGCTGTCATCTTCCTTGAAGACTATTCCTTCTTCTGCCAGGAGCTTCTTCTGAAGCTCACGCCCGTGCCCCGGTTTCAGAGATATGCCACCTTTGCTGTTTACTACCCGGTGCCAGGGAAGGTCATGCTTCTCCGAAGATGAATGCAGTACGTAGGCTACCTGGCGAGCCGCCCGGCGATTGCCGGCATAGCCCGCAATCTGCCCGTAGGTCGCCACTTTCCCCTCCGGAATGCTTCTTATCAGATTCACCGTTCTATCATAGAAAGACTCTTTCACATTGCCTCCCTGGCAGACCAGACATCCTGAACAAACCATCAGCTGTCTGCCAAGCCGAAATCAGCTGGCCGTGGGCGTGGAAACCACGCCCCTACAACATCTTCCGTACGCTCTCCATTCTCAGGTCAGGTGTTCGATCAATATCTTAATCCCGATTCCAATAAGAATCAACCCACCAACGATTTCGATCTTGTTCTCGAAGATATGTCCCAATCTGCGGCCAAGATAAGCTCCCGTAAAGGACAGTAGGAATGTGACCATTCCAATTATCAATACGGGTGCAACAATTGACACATCCAGCAGGGCAAATCCAAAACCCACTGCAAGTGCATCAATACTTGTGGCAACCGAGAGCATCAAAAGAACACGAATACTCAAATATTCATTCTTGCTGTCATCTGGCTTCATCTTGGTCGATTCATATATCATCTTGACGCCTATAAGACTGAGAAGTGAAAATGCAATCCAATGATCTATTCCGGCAATGAATCCCCTTACAGTCAGCCCTGATAACCACCCCACCACCGGCATGATTGCCTGGAATACTCCGAAGGACAGCGCTATTCGAAAAGCATGCTTTACCCTGAGCTCTCTTATTGCCGCGCCACTTGCCACGGCCACCGCAAAGGCATCCATCGCCAACCCAAATGCTATAAATATGATGCTAACAAGGTCCATATGCAGCTATCCCGGTAATGTCCTATACCCTTGATGAAGCATAGCATCAAGCAAGGACTCGTGCCATCTTTTCCTTTATCTCATTCTGGTGTCAACAGGGGAGAGCTTTTGTTTTGGAGTTTACCGAAGGGTGGTGTGCTTACATGCCCGGTAGGGGCGTATTGCAATACGCCCCTACAAATTCCTCATTGCTCGACCAAAGGCAGAATGGCCGAAGGTCCAAGTCTGCCTGCGCTGTCTCAGGGGATCCGGTTGATGGGTGGTTCAGAGGACAGGTGTATTACCGTACCAAAACCAGTTTTCTTGCCAGGTTGTGGTTGCCGGCAGTGAGTCTGTAGATGTAGATTCCCGAAGGAACTTCTTTTCCAGATTGGTCGCGACCGTCCCAGTTAACGCTGTGCCTGCCAGCACTGACATGATCGTCCAGAAGTGTGCTGACCATTCTTCCGGCTACATCATATATTGACACAGTTGCGTGCGTAGGCTCAGGAACATTGAACGAAATCGCTGTTTGGCCCCTAGCAGGATTCGGCCAGTTCTGCCACAACAAATACATCTTTGACTCTGAAGACAACCGCTCCTTCAGCCTCTCTTCCACGCCCACACTGCCAATGCCGAACCAGGCCAAAATCCTGGCTACCAGCACGTCCTGCGAGGTCGTATCTACTGTTCCATCGAGATTCACCAGGTCATTGAAAGGCCAGTATAGAAAGACTATCTTGTGGCCCCCTGGCAGGCTATATTTGTATCCCGACATTTCACTGGACAGATCGTAGAATATACCACTGGCATTCAGGTCGGTCGAGTCAATCTCACAAGAGCCTGCGTAATTGTAACCGGGACCGACCCAACTGTATGGATAGCTGATTATGGGCCAACCGGCAAAAGCACCACTTATGGGGTCTCCGGGCACCCCGTAATACGTTGAGATTGTATCCACTGCATAGTCATCCACCCCGCCCATCAGGTGGAGATAATCGTGACAGAACTCACCGGGCTGTGTAGCATAACTGCCCCAACTGTACCCGAAACCGCCGGCTGGCAAATCCTGTGAGCTGACCCACAAATACCCTCCATCGTTCAGAAACTCGGCAACGCGCAGCGTATCAGCCACAAAACTGTAATCGCCTGAGCCATCCCAGGTGTTCCACAATATTGCCTTATATCCGAAATGAATAACAGAGGAGTCAGGAAGGCCGTACTGGTCAGCTTCCCAGAAATCATACACTGAATCTGGAACAACAGCATCTACAGGATCGTGGCCATTGAAACCGTAATAATCGTCGTTTACGAAGAGGAGTTCGGCTGTGGACCGGCCCACGCGTATCACATAAGTCCAGGGAGCGGTCACACTCTCTGCGCCCTGAAGGTCAACAGCACTGATGGAATACTCTACGGTATCATTTGCTGTCGCTGACGGCAGAAATCCTGCCCAAGTGCCATCTTCGATTGTGCCGCTAACAAGGAACATGGAGAGGGTGTCTTCGGGGCCACCGTTAACGCCATACAGTATTCTGGCCTCATCTACCCCGACCGACTCAGCAGGGACTCCGATATCTGTGATATGGGCGGTCACATATCTCGCATTCAGAGAATATGTATCAGGAAGTTTCGTATGAGATTCAATTGTTGGGTAGGCATTCTCATAAATGCTCACGAGAGCTCTGATGTAGACGTGATGCCAGCTTGAATACCAACCTCGCGGCCCCCCACCCACAGGTCTTTCCATGAGAGTATGGTAGGGCGGATCAATACCTGCATCAATGATTGGTAGAGGAGCTCCATCACTCAACAGTACATAGCCGCCCACAAATATGTCCGTGCCCACGTCGGGTGGTGAGCCCATTTCAAGGACCTGCCAATTGTGACCGTCATTGTACAGGCCCACAGAGTCCTCGAAGAGCACATCAATGGGTCTCGGACCTGGGTTGGATCCACCATGGTACTCCTCGTAATCATTGAGAAAGTCGATTGTGTCCGGAGCATCTGCCGCAAACATATCGAAGTCACCGGCGGTGTGCATTAAGAAGTGAACCTCCAGCAAAGTACACCTTGCCGGAGACTCAAACCAAACCAGCATGGTGTCTCCTAAATGCAACCCTCCCAGATAATTGGCCTCGGCACCGGTGTCGTAGTAAATCCAGTAGTCAGCGCCGAGTGTATTGGGGAAATGGGATTCACCGCCTTTAATCGGGATAGCATCGCTCGGGCCTGCCAAGGGCTTTGGGGACAGGAAAACCTTGTTAGATGCTCCCAAGGTGATCCCGGCCGCCAGGATTGCTGCAAGACTGAGTGATAGCACTATGAACAGCCTTTTGCTCATCTTTTCCCTCCTGTTGTTGATCTTGAATCCAAAAGTAAAGTCATTGCAGGATATGTTTACTTCATCAGCACCATCTTCCTTGTAGCGACCTGCCCTCCGCTGCTCAGCCTGTAGAAGTAGATGCCACTCGATACTGACTGACCTTTCTCATCTCTTCCATCCCAGGTCAGAGTGTAGTAGCCCGGCTTCTGTTTTCTATCAACAACGGTACTCACCAATCTACCGGCGACGTCATAAACCTTGAGGCTGACCTTTGTTTCAGCCGAAACTACGGAGTAGCGGATGGTCGTGGCAGCAGAGAAAGGATTAGGATGATTTTGGGAAAGATGGAAGATAGACAGACGTGGTGCATTTGAATGCTCGCTAATTCCAGTGGTGATGAACTGGTATATGTTACCCCGACAAGGAGGACAGTCTCCACTCTCATACACTGTCCATACCTCTCCAGGCTCAGGCCTGACCGACCAGTTCATAGGGAAGCCGTTATTTGTATAATACCTCACCCCGCACACATAAATCATGGTCCGAGGAATCCCCATGTCTGCTGTCATGTATCCCTCATACACAAGAGGAGGCACCAGAGAGCGGGGGCCAAACGACCAGGAATCCCCCCACAGGCTATCGTAGGATACTCCCGAATCATTCCCCATATCATGGAACTGAGCTGTCAGAGTATCCGGGCTTCCGTTGTAGTATTCCCATCTTATCTCAAAAGACGTCGCCCCGTGGAAGGCCCATATCTTTTCAGGGACTATCCCCTCAACTGAGAGATTACCCTCGGGATAAGGAACGCCGGGATCAACGGTGACCGTGATGCTGTCAGCAGTGAAGCTCGCGGAATTGATAACGGCATCAATCTCGAGGCAGACCCCATCAAAGTAAGGGGAGTACCTCACCACTGGAGTCGAATCAAGGGGAACCGGTAATGGGTAGTCATCGAGAAGCTGACTACTGGTTGTAAGGTTCCAGACATCGTATGTGTAAATTGCACTACCAGGATCTGTTGAGTCGGGATAGATGGTCCCGAACCGAACTTCATAGAGATGTCCAGTAACATCCTCAGGACGAACCACTCTTGGCGTTATGGTAATGGTATTACAGGAGCCAGCAGTGTGATCGACCTGCCCACCTGGTGAATGTGAGTTGTTGACTGTGAAAGACCCTGCTGAAATGTCGATATCTGTCAATGTCATGTCAGAGGCAATAACCTTCACCAGACAACTGTTCAAACCGTTTGGAAATCTTGAAGTATCCCATTCATAGACACTGTCATTCGGTTCACCGGAAGCGATTTCCATCCAGGTAAGCCCATTATCGTTACTGCAGTGAAGGTCGATGTATAAAGTGTCACCATCAGGATCTCTCGCCCACCAGGTGATCTGCTGTACTCCATTCCACACCTCGCCACCATTTGGAGATGTCAAACCAACATATGGAGGGCCATTGCCCGGGTTGTCTATCAGGAACTCGCCGTTCGACCAGTCGTATCCACATCCCACTTCATTGCAAGCAGCGACCTGCAAGAAGTAGAAACCATCTGGCACAGTGCTTGTGTTCCAGGTGTAACTGCTGTCATCGACCTCCCCAACAGCAATAGTGTCCAGGGAGAGCCCGCCATCCGGGCTCACTACAATGTCAATGACAAGAGGATTGCCTGAGGAGCGAGATGTGCACCATTGAACATCATGAACACCCGACCAGACCTCTCCCCCGTTTGGAGAGATGACCTTCACCCCGTGGAGGTTCAGGCCGTTGTCCCAGATGATCTTGGCACGATCCGCTTCATTTTGCAGATACCAGAGCCCTCCTGTATTCCCGTTGGAGTACATGACAGCCACTGCAAAGGTGTCCACCTCACCGGGCTCGAGGACAAACGGACCAGCAGAGACGACCATTCTCTCATCTTCAGGCTCAGTGTCAATGCTGTCTGAGAACGGCCCATAGACATAGTTGAAGTCGTAGCCGGCCATAACAAGAAATCTCTGGATGTCATTGTTTGCATCAACATTCCTGTTGAATTCCTTGAACGCAGTAAGAACCAGATGTTCACCGGGGTAGATTATTGTATCCGGGTTGGCCGGGTCCTGACCTACATACACGGTGTCGGAAGCCTTGGGTCCCCCAAGGAACACGTGGGCAACATAATAAGGAGGTGGAGCGTCCCAGCCCACCTCCTGAACAGGTGTAAATGTGTAACCCAGGCTCCGTCTCCGGTCAAGGCCCACCAGGTCATTGTCTGCATCTCCCACATCCAGGTCAGAACCAATCCCCACATACATGTTTGTGATAGGAAAAGTGGTGTCGTTCTTGAGGGTATACACAAAGAAGATCATATCCGCTCGGAGAGACTCACGCCAGGCGACACTGTGCCTGGTCACAGTTATGGGGAGAGGTTCTTCTCCGGGTCCCTGTACACTAGGGTCGTGGCCGTTGAATTCGGCCCAAGTGTCCTCATCTCCCATGATTATGGGTTCACCCAGTGAATCCCTATCCGGCCAGTTTGCAAGGTCGTCAGGATCCCAACTCAAGTAGACCTTGTCCTCTGGTCGATTCGGATCATAATGAGGCCCTGGCATAAACTCCTGGCCTGAACCAACGGTGTTGTAGCCATTGATTACAATGGTGTCGCCGTCAAGAATTGCAGCAACCCATATGCCGGCGCCGAAAGTGTACGGGTTACCGGACCCCTTCGGCCAGTCATCACCTGCACTGCCCGCCATGTTCTGACCGAATTGACCGAAGTTGGTCAGGGGAATTGATATTCTGTTGGTCTCCTGATATTGGAGGTCGTAAATCAGGATTTGTCTGCCTGGATTCACCCTGCCGGCACGAGCCGAAGATGACGCCGGAGACACGCAGATGGCAAAGACCATGGCTGCGCCAAGTATCAATCTGACCCATTTGGCCTTCATCAGATTCCTCCTTTTTTGTCATATACCCCATGTCAGAACACAGCAGTATCGGGGACCTTCTAGAAATGTCTTAGCTATGCGATTTCAGGTATCGGAAGAAGTCATCGTTCGCCCGTCTGCGCCGTTTTTGGACCTTTATCATAGGGATGAAGATAGGGTACTGTCAAGGGCAAAATGGGTATTTCTTGCACCCATCCCCCGGACCACACACACGAAATTGGCAAACTCCCCACGCCTCGGCAATTCACAGTTTGCAGTTTGTCTTCAAGCAGTCAATTCTTGGGTTGACAGGGGTGCGGATAAAAGCAATAATTCAAGCGCAAGGTTACTACACAAGCTTTTGCGAGAATCAATTCAGCCTCCTGGCGCAAGGAGGTGGTGAATCGGGCTGAAACTCCCTATAATTAACGAGATGAATCCGAGTAGCGTTTGCGTTTTTCTCCTGGTTTGGGTTGGAAGAAGAAGCAAAAAAGCAATCCGTCCTCTCTGAAGAGGCGGACATTGCGAGGTGTGAAATGAGAAAGCCAGTTCTCTTTTTGCTGCTGACAGTGGCAAGCATTGCGGTGATAGGTTTTCTCGCGACGCTTGACTCTGCCATCGCATCCGAGGATGACACCGCCAGCAGGAGGGCATATCTCGAGAAGGCATTTGAGACCGCTAATGTTTTCCCGGGCGCAACGGTGGAAGATTTCCTTTACCCGGAGCCAGGAGAGGAAAAGCCTCTCTTTGCCCCCCAATATGAGCCATGGGTTGAGGTCTTCAGGTTCCCCATTATTCAAAGCCTCTACGCCGTGGGCGTGGCTTACAACAAAAACGCCGATGAAGACCTGCGCTACATAGTGTCGACCGGGATTGACCCGCGACCCATGTTCCGGTTCTACGACAAAGATGGAGAACAAACCCGCACCTGCGACCAGCAGAACTCCGCTGGCTGGGGGTTGAGGGACCTGGCGTACGACGAGAGCAGAGACGAGTTCCACGGCGGGGGACATCAAGTTTATAGGCGCCAGATATTCCTGGACAACTGCCGTGACAAGTGCGATGTCAATCTCCCCCAGCTACCCAATCACTACGGAACTGCCCATCATGAAGTCGACGGCGGTCCCGACACTGTGTGGTCCCACTACTGGGCAACCGACTTCGTTGGCTACGCTGTCAGTCGCCCATCCTGCACATTCGAACACCTGGGCACTCTAATGAGCAACATGGATCGCGGTGTTAGGTATGGAATCGCCATTGATCAGTCAGGAACTACCGGGGAGCCCTGGGTTCTCTGGATCTCGTATCAGACTGGGCCGGGAGGGAACCGTCTGGAAGCCAGGAGAAGGAATGGCACGGTGGCAGGTTACCAGTCTCTCCCCGGAATCGCCGGCGGAATCGATTTCACCGATGATTGGGAGGGAACGGGGAAGCCAGCCATCCTATACCTGGACCAGGGCAATCCTGACCATGTTGTTGTCCTCCAGCCCCCCGAGACCGGGGTTGCCGATGTGCATAAGGACGAGAGACCTGTCGCCTTTCTGCTTTCTCAGAACAGACCGAATCCTTTTGCGCAAACCACCACTATATCCTTCAATCTCCCTGTGTCAGGTCACGCAACGCTAAGCATCTACGACATATGCGGACGGCTCATCACGACTCTTCTCGATGAAGAAATAGAGGTAGGCCCGAGTTCCGCCACTTGGGATGGCGAAAGTGACGCTTCAGGAATTTACTTCTACAGACTCGGCTGGAGCGGACACTCCCTGACCAGGAAGATGCTTGTAGTAAGATAGTACAGATTCAAAGAATCTGCCTCAAGAGAGGCATGTCAGTAGCACGCCTCTCCCCACTCACGACCATAACCTTCGAAATTCCCATCACTCGCTCCCCGCCCTCGAAATTCCCCTCAACCCTTCCCCCAACCCCCGAAAACAGACCCAAACCTCCATGCACCTTCGAAATCACGTAATTCCCAGAGACCAAAAGTTTATAAGTTTGGCTCTTCTCCAATTTAGTTGGCGGTAGTGCTTGGCAATGGGGTGCTATGTTTTTGTTTGCCATTGGGATTGGTCTACCGCACTCTTTTCTGCATCTGTTCTGATGTTGCGTCTGACTTTTCTCTTCCTCCATGTGATACCTGCGCCGTTTTCCTGGAAATGGGCGCTAACCTAGCGCGCCGCAAGCGGCGCTACTCCATACATTCAGGAGTAGCCGCCTGTCCTTCGCGTAGCCGGAGGGAGCTTGCCTGCCCTGTCCGACGGGGCTCGGCGCCACAAGCAAGGGTTCTCCGTATGTTCCCCAACTCCTCCCTGTCATCAACTTTTTCGGAGAAGAGCCATAAGTTTATGCCTGTCCTCATACGGGGTTTCTGACTTTGTGAAAAGACTCACAAACTGCTTGACATCACCGTGAGGCTTAGCATAATATGCCACAAACAGGAGCAGAAAAATGCCCGTACAACTGATAAAAAAGATAAAAGAAGCTGAAGCAAAAGCTGATGAGAGAATCAAACAGGCCAAAGAAGAGGGTGCGAAAATCGTCGCCGAAGCTGAAAAAAAGAGCCAGGAGACGGTGGATGTTGCGCACAAGACTGCGAAGGAGACTATAGAAAAGGCAGTCGCAGCAGCCAGGGCAGAAGGGGAAAAAGAAGCTAAGTCTCTCTGGGAAAAGGCGAAAAAAGACATACAGCAGCTTGAAAAGAAAGCAAGGAAGAACCTGGATAAGGCGGCTGAGAGGGTCGCAATGGAGATAGTGGGCCGTGAGTCTGGTTAAGATGCAGAAAGTCCTCCTTCTCGGCCATAAGTCGGAGAAGGAACAGTTGCTTAGAACACTCCAGGAAGCAGGTATACTCCACCTCTCAAGCCTCAACGAAGAAGAACTCGCGAAGGAGATACCGGACCTTGTGCCCGGTGAAGCCATTCCGGGAAAAGAACTCGAATCTCTGGTGAGCGACCTGAACGGTTCCATCAACTACCTTTCCATCTATGCAAAGCCGGCAAGCCTCATGGAAGGGATCATTCCCAGCAAACTTGAGTTCAGCCAGGAAGAGAGCAACGAGATAATAGAATCCTACGACGCGTCGGAAACCATCTCCAAGTGCAATAAGATGTTGAAGGAAAGAGAAGCCTTGAATACAAAAGAAAATTCACTCAACGCGCACATAGGCCTCCTATCCAACTGGACTGGGCTGGATGTTGACCTCGAGGATGTAAGAAGCACTAAGAGAGTGGCAATAATGCCAACAACTATCCACACAAAACTGACTCGTGAAGAACTGGAGGTTGAGTTCAGTTCATCACCGGTTGACATGGAAATCGTACATGCTGAAACCGGAAAAGTGAATTGCATACTCGCCTACGCTAAGGATGACGAGATTGAGTCAAGAGATTTCCTCAAAGGATTCGACTCTGAGACAGTCGATCTGACCGGCCTGAAGGGGACGCCAAAACGGATCATCGACGACGCACACAAGGAATTCCTCTCTGTCTACAAGAGGAAGCAGGACCTGGCAGATGACTCAAAAGAACTTGAAGCCGAGAGAAAGAAGCTGCTGCTTCTATACGATCACTACAACAGCCTCATGGAGACGAAGCAGGCCGAAAGATTCTCGCTTGACACCAAGAACGCCTTTGCCTTGACAGGATGGATAAGACGCACGGATAAGAAGAAACTCAATTCTATCGCGGACAGCTTCGAGTCTGTGTCCCTAAGCGAAGCAGAGCCGGACAAAGGAGAAGATCCACCGGTAGAACTTATCAACTCAAGGGCCTTCAGGCCCTTCGAAACCGTTACCGAGCTCTATTCGATGCCCAGGCACTTCGAACTTGATCCGACTCCCTTGCTTGCTATCTGGTTTGCTCTCTTTTTCGCGCTGTGCCTGACAGACGCTGGGTACGGACTGATTCTGGCAGCCATTGCCCTCATCATGATGCCCAGAGTCCAGGGAAACAAAAGAATACTCTGGCTACTGTTCACAGCAGGCGTCACTACTATACTCGTTGGCGCCCTAACAGGTTCCTGGTTCGGCGACCTCGCCGATTACACCAATGTCCCTGCTCTTCTGAAGTTCCGTCATGCCGTGCAGCTCTTTGATCCCATGGAGAGCCCCATAGTCTTCTTCAGACTTGCTCTTGGATTAGGCGTCATCCACGTCTTTTTTGGCCTCGGTATAAGGATATACCAGGACATAAAACACCGGGCCTATCTGGACGCTTTCGCCGACCAATTCCTCTGGTTGGTCTGGTGGATTGGTGTTATCATGTTACTTTTCTCAACCGACCAGGTAGTGAAGCTTGCCCTCTCTAACCGTGTACTGCTTCCTGCGTGGATGGCCCGGCCTGGAATGATAGCAACTGGTGTAGCGTCTGTGCTGATCATGCTTCTGGCAGGAAGGAAAGAGGAGACCTTCATCATGAAGGGGCTCATGGGTGTCATGCGCCTGACAGTTCTTGGGGGAATCTTCTCATTTCTAGGCGATTTTCTCTCGTATCTAAGGCTCATGGCCTTGGGCATGACCACTGGTGGCATCGCGATGGCGATAAACGCAATATGCCTGAAGGCGCTCCCTATCCCCAAGTTTCTTGGTGTGCTGATCTGGATCCCCATGACTCTCATGCTGGGCGTCTTCATAAATGTTCTGGGAGGATATGTCCATACTCTCAGACTGCAGTACGTTGAGTTTTTCCAGAAGTTCTACACAGGAGGCGGGGAGCCATTTAGACCCTTCGCCAAGAACTTCAAGAATACGCTCGTAAAACAGGTACCACAAACTGGAGGTGATTGATGTTTGATCCCCTTGGACTGACACTGGCAATAGCCGGTGCAGCTCTCGCGGTCGTTTTAGGAGGCGTAGGGTCTGCCAAAGGTATTGGTACAGTCGGTCGTACAGCGTGCGGAGTCCTGGCCGAACAGCCTGAGAAATTCGGCTCGCTCTTGATCCTAGTTGTGCTGCCCGGAACCCAGGGGTTCTATGGATTTCTGGGCGCATTTCTCGTAATGATGAGGCTCGGCGTCATCTCAGGTGACATCCCCGCCATCACGACGTTGCAGGGGTTGCAGGTAATGCTGGCCTGCGCGCCCGTGGGCTTTGCAGGTCTCGTCTCTGCCATACATCAGGGTCTGGTCTGCTCGGCTGGTGTGAACCTTACTGCCAAAAGAGGTGATCAGGCGATGAAAGGCGTCATCTATGGCGTCATGGTCGAGACATACGCGGTTCTTGGCCTTCTAATCACCATTCTGCTTCTCATGGGCATCAAGTTCGGTTGAGGTTTGACATGGCTGAAAAGGTCGTTTCGAAAATAATCAACGAGGCGGATGCGAAGGCAAAGGAACTAGTAGCCTCCGCGAGAACACAGGCTGAGAGAATTGCCAAGCAGGCCTCTCATGAGTCTGCCAGAATCGCTCAACAGGCGAAGGAAGCCTCGGCGAAAAGAGCCAGTGAGGAGAAACAGAGAGTTCTGTCTTCAGCAAATCTGGACATTCGGAAGGCTATGCTCGAGAAGAAGCAGGAACTGATGGATGAGGCCTTCCAGAAGGCAATAACCCGGCTGAGACAGAAGAACAAGAAAGAATATGTCGACCTCATAAAGGAACTTCTTCTAAAATCAGTGGAGACAGGAACAGAGGACGTGATAGTGGGCACTGCTGACAAGGATATCATCGACTCGAAGGTGATATCTGCGGTGAACAAGAAACTGGGGAGAAAAGGAAACCTGACCCTCTCAAAGACTTTTGGTTCAATGGCGGGTGGCTTCATTCTAAGAAGAGGCAAGATCGATACGAACCTCTCTTTTGATGGACTGATAGAGCTGGCCAGAGAAGGTCTTGAGACCGAAGTGGCAAAGATACTTTTTGAAGAGTAGGAGACGATGTACACGAAGTATCCTGGATTCGCTGCCGAAGACGCACGATACGCTTATGCAGTCGGCCGAATAAGAGCGCTTGAAACGAAACTGCTGGATAGACAGCGGTTTGACAGGATGCTGGACGCTCAGTCTGCGGATGAGGCCTTGCATGTGCTTCAGGATACAGATTATGGAGTCCACATGGGTGAGCTCAAAGGTGCCTCAGAATATGAGAGAGTCCTTGCTGCTGAGCGGAGAGTTGCGTTCGACCTATTCGAAAAGCTTTGCCTGGATAAACCTGCACGCTCGATGTATTTCTCCAGATTTGACTTCCACAACATAAAAGTCCTGTTGAAAGCGAGAGCGACGGAGCAGGATTTCAGCGGCCTCCTCTCATCACAAGGTGAATTCGACCACTCAGAGATGATGGATATCTTCAGCGAGGAGAGTTTTGAGAAACTCCCCCAGCATCTGGGCGAGGCAGCTCTACAAGGAATGGAAGCCTTCCAGTCATCAGACAGCCCCAGACTTCTGGATATCGCGGTGGACGATTTAGAGCATGAGTACAGGCTGAATCTGGCCTATCAGTTGTCAAACGATTTTCTCATAGGCCTCCTAAGGCTCAAGGCCGACATCCATAACATCTTGACATTGTACAGGACAAAGTGGCTTGGTGAAGATTTCAGACTTTTCGAGACTGCAACTCTCTCGGGCGGATTTTTGGAAAAAGAGAGACTGAGGCACGCCTTCCAGGAACCCTGGGAAGGAATGCCTGCCAGGTTCGCAGTCACCCCCTACATAGAGATAATTGAGGCTGGCGGCTCAGACGTCGTCGCTAACGGCTCTTTCTCCAAGCTGGAGAAGGCCGCCGACGATTATTTGATGGGATATCTGAGGCTCACGAAGATGGTCACATTCGGCATCGAGCCTCTCTATACATACTTGCTCGTGAAAGAGAACGAGGTAAAATCGATACGTATGGTGATGGTAGGAAAACTATATGGAATCCCCGGGCAGATGATAAGAGAGAGACTGCCCATTATGTTCTAACATAGGTAATGTAGAAGATGGAACCAAGAATAGAAGGCAAGATAGCTGCAATCGGCGAGAGAGATCTGATTCTGCCTCTAAAGGCTGTGGGTGTAGACATCTTTCCCACTGGTAGTCCGCAAGAGGCAAGTTCTATCGCACGGAAACTGGCGAAGGAGGATTATAGCATAATCATGGTCACTGAAGACCTTGCAGCTGAGATGCACGAGGTTATGATAGCGTACCAGGGTCAGCCTGTGCCGACCATTCTACCCATACCCTCAATTGCTGGTTCAGCAGGTTTTGCCATGAGCAGATTGAGGAACGCCATAAAGAAGGCGGTAGGAACAGACATTCTAGCTGAGAAGAAATAAACAACAGGAGACTCAATATGCAGGAAGGAAAAATCATAAAGGTTTCTGGACCTCTGGTGGTTGCGGAAGGGATGAGCGGCGCACGAATGTACGACGTTGTAAGAGTGAGCGAAAAAAAGCTTGTCGGTGAAATAATTGAACTAAAGGGCGATCTCGCTTCCATCCAGGTCTATGAGGAAACTGGCGGCATCGGCCCCGGTGAACCGGTATATTCGACCGGGAAACCTCTATCGGTTGAACTCGGACCAGGACTTGTGGAATCGATCTATGATGGGGTCCAGCGTCCACTGGATATCATAAGAGACATGGTGGGCGAGAACATCACAAGGGGATTAGACGTACCTGGTTTGGACAGGAAGAAGAAATGGCACTTTGAGCCTGTTGCCACCAAGGGGCAGAAAGTTCAAGCAGGAGACTTTCTTGGTAAGGTAAAAGAGACAATCCTTGTAGACCATTTCGTGATGGTTCCCCCGAATGTCGAAGGCGAGGTCGTGGCGATAAAAGAGGGCGATTTTACTGTCGAAGAAACGGTCGCGATCCTGAAGAAGGACGGCAAGAGAAAAGAGCTGTCCATGTTGCAGCGGTGGCCTGTGAGGATACCAAGGCCATACAAGGAGAAAATGGCTCCCCAGGAGATGCTTTCTACCGGGCAGCGAGTCATAGACATGTTCTTCCCCATCGGCAAGGGAGGCACGGCGTGCTGCCCTGGTCCGTTCGGCTCTGGCAAGACTGTGATCCAGCATCAGCTTGCGAAATGGGTGGACGCAGACATAATCCTCTTCGTTGGGTGCGGAGAGCGGGGTAACGAGATGACCGATGTGCTGATTGAGTTCCCCGAATTGAAAGATCCTCGCACCGGAGAGCCCTTGATGAAGCGGACGGTCCTTATTGCAAACACTTCAAACATGCCGGTCGCTGCGCGTGAAGCATCTGTATATACGGGGATGACCATCGCCGAATATTACAGGGACATGGGATACTCTGTCGCCCTTATGGCAGACTCAACATCGAGGTGGGCCGAGGCGATGAGAGAAATCTCCGGGCGACTTGAAGAGATGCCTGGCGAAGAAGGATATCCCGCTTACCTGTCTGCCAGGATAGCTGCATTCTATGAGAGGGCCGGAACCGTGATCTGCCTGGGCAGCGGAGAGAGAAAAGGAGCTCTTTCTGCAATAGGAGCAGTCTCGCCGCCGGGCGGCGACCTATCTGACCCTGTGGTTCAGGCCACACTGAGAGTCGTGAAGGTCTTCTGGAGCCTCGAAGACAAACTGGCTTACAGAAGGCACTTCCCTGCCATCTCGTGGCTGAACAGTTATTCTCTCTACACGGAAAGCCTCAAGGACTACATCAAGAAAGAGCTTGCTGAAGATTTGCCTGACTTACAAGCAGAAGCGATGAAACTCTTAGAACAGGAATCTGAACTTGAAGAGATAGTCCGGCTTGTGGGTATTGATGCCCTTTCGGCTGACGACAGGCTTGTTTTAGAAGTTGCACGCTCCATCAGAGAAGATTTTCTCCATCAAAATGCTTTTCACGAGATTGACACATACACATCCATGGAAAAGCAGAGGGCCATCCTGCACACCATCCTGCGCTACCATCAAAAGGCGAAGGAAGCAGTGAAGAAAGGAATATCTATCGAGGACATATCCTCAATACCGGTCATGGAAAGGGTGGCGAGAGCGAAATATCTTTCTGAAGATAACGTGGAAGATATCACAAAGCTGGGCGAAGAAATAGACAAGCAGATCGACGGTCTCATTACCAAGTCAGTAGCTTAGGGGGATTCATAATGCTCAAGGAGTACAAGACAATAACGGAGGTATCCGGCCCACTCATCCTTGTGGAGGGGGTCGAAGGTGTCAAATACGAGGAACTGGTCGAGGTTGAGCTCGCCTCAGGTGAGACGAGGAGGGGGAGAGTTCTTGAAGTAGACAGGGATAGGGCCTTGGTCCAGATATTCGAAGGGACAAGAGGAATAGACGTCCCCGGGTCAAAGATAAGGTTTCTAGCCAGAGGCATAGAGCTCTCTCTGTCCAAGGACATGCTGGGCAGGGTCTTCGACGGCCTGGGAAGACCCATCGATGGAGGACCAAAGATAATCCCGGAAGAAAGGAGAGACATTGCCGGCGCACCACTCAATCCATATGCAAGAAACTATCCGAATGAGTTCATTCAGACAGGCATTTCATCAATTGACGGTCTTAACACTCTGGTCAGAGGGCAGAAGCTCCCTATATTCTCAGGCTCCGGCCTCCCTCACAACACGATGGCCGCACAAATAGCGCGCCAGGCGAAGGTCCTCGGCAAAGAAGAGTCATTTGCAGTCGTCTTCGGTGCAATGGGCATCACTTTTGAAGAGGCCCAGTTCTTCATCAAAGACCTGAAAGAGACAGGGGCGATGGAGAGGGCAATCCTTTTTCTCAACCTGGCAGACAACCCGGCAATAGAAAGGATAGCAACTCCACGCGTCGTCTTCACTGCTGCCGAGTACTATGCCTTCACCCTTGGCGCCCACGTCCTGGTTATCCTCACTGACATGACCAATTACTGTGAAGCTCTGAGAGAGATATCTGCTGCCAGAAAAGAGATACCGGGAAGAAGAGGGTATCCAGGCTATCTTTACACCGACTTGGCTACCATCTATGAGCGAGCAGGAAGGGTTAAGGACAAACCAGGTTCCATCACGCTCATACCTATACTCACCATGCCTGAGGATGATAAGACCCATCCAATACCAGACCTCACAGGATACATTACCGAGGGGCAGATAATTTTGTCCAGGCCTCTCTATAAGAAGAAAGTTGGTCCACCCGTTGACATAATGCAGTCTCTCTCCAGGCTGAAGGACAAGGGGATAGGAGCTGGCAAGACCCGAGAAGACCATTCCGACCTGTTCAACCAGCTGCTTGGATCGTACGCCAGAGGCAAAGAAGCAGAGGAGCTGACAGTAATCCTCGGAGAAGCTGCTCTATCCGACATGGACAAGCTGTACCTCGTCTTCTCCAGAAGCTTTGAAGAGGAGTACATATCGCAGGGGAACTATGACAACAGAAGCATAGAGGAGACTCTCGATCTGGGATGGAAACTCCTATCAATCTTCCCCGATGCCGAGTTGAAGAGAATAAGAGAAGAGTTCCTGGAGAAGTATATGCCGAAGTTCAGGAAAAAGAGCGAGGAGCTGAAGGTTGAAGCTTGATGTGAACTCCACCAGGATGGAGCTTTTGAGGCTCCGCAAGAGGGTGGTGCTCGCCCGAAGGGGCCACAAGCTCCTGAAAGACAAGCAGGATGAGCTTCTCCGCCAGCTCATGGACCTGGTGAAGTTGGTGACAGACTTGAGAAAGACCGTGGAAAAACTGCTGCAAGAGACCTCCCAGAGGTTCCTTCTGGCCAGAGCCACCATGGACCCCGAATCTGTTGAGCAGGCGATGCTCGTCCCGAGCAAGAAGCTTTCTGTCGCGGTCAAGAAAAGAAATCTGATGGGCGTGAGGGTGCCCGTATTCGAAGAGACTGTGTCTGGCAAGATACACTGTTATGGATTCGCGGCCACATCAGGCGAGTTGGACGCTTCCCTCGTCTCTCTTGACAAGGTCATTGCCGAGCTGCTCAGCCTGGCCGAAAAAGAGAAAACCCTCTTCATGCTGGCCACAGAGGTTAATAAGACCCGCAGAAGGGTGAATGCCTTAGAATACATCCTGATACCCAACCTCGATGAGACTATAAGACACATTACAATGAAGCTATCAGAAATGGAACGCGGTGATCTGGTCCGTCTCATGCGAGTCAAGGAAATCCTAAGACAAAAATCCTAAACCCGAATCCTAAATCCGAAATCTTAATCTTTAGACAACGTCCAATGACCCGAATCCCAAACTCAAAACGGAATCTGTTTTGGATTTCGATATTAGGATCTTGGATTTGAATCAGACCAAGTAGGGCGGGGAGACCCCGCCCCTACACTTGTTACCTGTTACCAGTCTTATGTCCTACGTCTTACAAATTGACCAATCTAGATAGTAGGATTTCGTATTTGTATTCAGGCTCCATGCTTAATACTTGACTACTGCAAGCTTTCCCACTAAAATATGGATCGGGCACGTCGAAAAAAAGGAGGCTGTCCATGGAGTTCCTACTGCTCGGAGGAATGATCCTCATAATGTCGCTTCTCAACAAAGTCAAGGCGATGAAGCAAGCCAATAAGGCGCTTGCGGGCCTGCAGATTCCCATAGGTATAGTCGTCTTCATCGTCGGATTGTCTCTTCTGGCTGGGCACGGGCCATATGGAGAAAGATTCCTTTTCGCCGGCCTGATGGGATTGGTAGCCGGCGTGTTTCTCCTCTTCAACCTGCTTAAACTGGTACCTACGGCTGAGGGGTCCGTGGACAAAATCTCTAATATCCTTGCCTTATTCCAGGTTCCTGTAGGAATCTTGACCATACTTGCAGTTCTCATAGATATGTTCTGATGGCTTAGGAAAGGAGACATCCTCACATGTTAGGATGGGTCTTTGTAATATGTGTCATCGCTACAGTCTCATTCGTCATGCACATAGTGGGTTGGTTGACCGGTTTCACGTACGACATCCGTGTACAAGTGATATGGGACATCCTTCTTTTGCTTGTGGCTCTAGGACTCCTCTCCAGGATTGTGATACTTCACAAGGAGGGAGAGAAAGAGGCTCTTTCTAAGAAGGTGAAGGAGCTGGAAGAGAAACTCAAGGCCCAAGAGACGCAGTAGAACCCCATATTCTCTCGTAGACCCACCAGCTGGCCAGGACGTTCTTGACATATACCCTCGTCTCGGGATAGGGTATCGATTCAATGAACTGATCCATGGGCGAGGTATCCCTCCTTTTCATCCACTGCCTCACGACATCAGGACCTGCGTTATACGCAGCCAAAGCCAGTTCAGGACTGCCAAATTGTTTTGTCTGTTGGAGAATGTAGTGACAGCCAAAAGAAACCGACGTACCGGGCTCGAACAGATCATCAACCTGGAAGTTATTTCTGCCCGAATGTCTTGCTATCACTTTGCCCGTAGTGGGCATTATCTGCATGAGGCCCATGGCGCCAACAGGAGAGACTGCCTCAGGCAAGAATGTACTCTCCTCTCTGATCATGGCAAGAATGAAAAGTGGATCCACGTCTTCTGTACCCAGGGCTTGAAGCGCAGAGGGAAGAAAGCTCAAAGGATATGCTATGCGAACCAGCTCATCAGGTACTTCCCCCGCACCAGCATCTCTGGCCATGGTTAGTATTCTCTTTGCCAGAGGAATTGCCTTGTGGTCGAGCCCTGAGCCAGCATAAGCCCTTGCCACAACATAGGTCTTGAGCGGATTGTGCGTGTCGATCTTTCCCAGTTCTCCCTCTCCCACATCATTCAAACCTGCGTCAAGGAGCTTGAGACCGCGTTCAAGTCTCAATCTTTCGTACTCGGAGAGAGGTGAACACTCGCCAGCCCAGGAGGAGATCCACGTTTCTACTTTTGAGTTCGTGAGCAGCAACACATGACCCTCCGCACCATTATCCCTCAGCTTGCTCCGTGAAAGGAATCCATAATAGCTAAAAGGACTGGACTTGGCTACCGAACCCCAATGCGTCAGAGAGAGTTCAAGGCTGTCAGCCTGCTCGAGGACCCTGGCAAGCCAGTATCTAGCTGCGGATCTAAATCCAGAATAAGGATAAAGATAAACAAGTTTGTGCAGAGCCTGATTGGCAACGTCGGGCCTGCCAAGTGCGATCGCTGCCATACCGGCGCGGTAAAGGGCGTTGTCCGCATAATCCCCATGACTAACCTGCATATAGGTTTTCACAGCCTGCTCCAGACTGTCACTTTCCTCCTGGATGAGCCCCCTTCTGTAGATGGCATCGTCCCACAAAGAGGAGACCCTGATCTTTGCCACTTTCTCGAAAGTGCTCTTTGCTTTTTTATCTTCTCCCAACCTGTCCTGGGCCTTGGCCAGTCCAAAGAGGTAGCGAGCACGTTCCTTTTCGGAAGCGACACTCCTTGCGAGCTTTTTGAAACTCAGTTCCGCTGCCGAATGCATGCGAAGTCTCAGATAGCATTTCCCAAGCATGTATCGGCCTTCCTTAACATACTTACCTCTGGGATAGGTTTTGGTGTAGGAACTGAGGTATCTCACTGCTCGTTGATAGTCACCCTGATAGTAGCATATTCTGCCGGCGTGATATAGTGTTCTTCCCTTTATCTTGGAAATGCCTTTGAGGGCATTGAGCGAAAGAAGGGCGTAACGGCTCCTGGAATGCTTGGTCATAACCTTCATGTATTGTTCTCTTGCCTTCACCCGGTCCTTCAGTCTTTCGTAGTCTCGACCTATGGAGTACATCATAGCAGCGGTCAGGCGGGGATTTCTTCTCATCATGTCATTTCGAAGGTGTATGGCCTTGTTGTATTTTCCCAGACCCTCATAACACGAAGGAATCATATCTTTAGCAAAAGCAACGTAGATAGATAAAGGGAAGTCGTCGATGAAGCTCCTAAATCCGGTCAGTGCTTCTTCGTATCTTTCGAGCTGATAGAGACACTTGGCTCTGTGATATGATGAATACTCATCGAATTCATCACCAGTTGAATGGAGTATGTTGAAATACTCGAGGGCCGACTCCCAGTCGTCCAGTTTTTCATGACAGTAACCCATCAGGAAGTCGTTCCCTCCGTTTCCGGTCAGGTGCTCTAGAGCCTTATCATACGCGCCGAGTTTGAGGTAGAGCTCGCCCATGAACAGCTCCAGTTCAGACAAGGCCTTCTCATCACCCACGAGGCCGCGCGCAGCCTCGAGTTCTGTAATGGCCTTTCCATATTCTCTCATTACGATATAGAGCCTGGCCAGATCTATCCTGGCGTCAACATCTGCTGGATTCAACTCCGAGGCTTTCTGGTAGTCGCGAAAGGCTAGAACATAGTCGCCTTCGGTTAGTGAATCAGAGCTTATGGGGGAGAAAAAGGGACCAACCATGTTCTGGCCGCTCCCTGTCACAGGTAGGAACATAATGGCTGTGGCCCATCCTATCATCACCAACCGCTGCACGAAGCACAATATAGACAACCGGTGCGTCTTTGTCAAACCTAAAACACACTGCCTCCCCCGCCCCAGCACCACACCGCACCCCCGAAATTCCCTTCCCCCCTTCCCCTCACCTTCGAAATTCCACACAACCCTTCCACTCACATTCGAAATTCCCACCTCATCCCTGCCCAACCTTCGAAATTGCGAAATTGGAAATGCTCTCCACACTGAGATTGCTTCGCCCCCTTCGGGCGCTCGCAATGACCCTCCTTCGCCCGTCGTGGCTACGGAGGGCAAGCATGTTTTTGGTACCTGGACGGGTTGAACCATATTGAACCGGAGATGG
>SOJN01000109.1 GCA_004376575.1 candidate division TA06 bacterium
GGACGGTGCACGACCCTCCGAACACACGAAGGATTTTCAACTTTCTGACAAAGGCCCTCTTTTTTGGTTGCGAGGGACGACACGGAGACCGGCGTGAACTTTTGAAGAACGATACGACAGCGAAAATGTCAAAATGTCAAGCACCGTCCCCAGTCATGGTTCACGATTGCGTGTCTTTTTACTCGATCCTAGATCTTAGATCTTCGATTTATGTGTCTTTTAGCAAGATCCTAGATCTTCGTTTTTCGATCTTCGAATGCGTGGCTTCCCACCGAACCATATTGACTTTCCCCTTCCGCAGTGGTATCTTAGCGTAGTCGCATTCTGACATTGCGCTTTGAAACGAGATCCTAGATCTTAGATCTTCGTTCTTCGATTTAAGCGCCGATGTAGCTCAGTGGTAGAGTCTTCGATAATCTCGTACTATGATAGAGATCCTTCGCGTAGCGGAGGGCAACGCACCCTTCGACTATCGCTCAGGGCAGGTTCGTAATGCCATTCAGGGCAGATTCCGGAAATTCATGAGGCGCGTACAGTTACGCTAACTCCGTATCGTTCCAGACACTTTCACAATTACACTGTTTACATTACTGATGCGATTTGCTACCATTCTTGACGCGAAGCTGGCACAAATATGGCACACGCACTGGAGAGGAAAATCGTTGCGATTCTGGCAGCAAGTTAAGTGTATGTTACCTTTCGTTACAAAAGGGGACATTGGAATTGACAGGCATGGACAGGGAGCTTGCAGAGAGAACGATAAAGGGCATGGAGAGGCACAGGCAAGAGAAGGACAGGGAGGGATAGCGATGATAACAGCAAACGAACTGCGTGCGCTTCTCGTTGAGGCCGGGGCCGGGAATACCGAGGTCACGGGAGAACTCCGGGCAGTCATTCGATTCAGCTCTGTCACAAAGGACAATGCGAGGGAAGCGATAAGACAGGCGGCCAGGACGGGTGAGGATATGGCTGAGGTCTTTGGGCGTGTTTGCAGACCCAGGCCACACAAATATGTCGGCTATGTGCGGGGGAACGAAACGGCGATTTCTCTTCAGAAGGCTAAACTGGAAGCCCATGTAAAGGCCGGGGCCGCGGCGTGCGAGTCAGTTAACATCGTGGTAGATGAGCTTGTCAAGGTTTTCTCCGATGCGGGGGAACCGAAAGGGTACTACGAGACAATTTTGAACTCTTTGCTCCCCGGCGTTTTCTTCCAGGCATTCTCACCGTATGCGGTTAGGGCAGACCTCAGCGATAGGCCGGCACTCCGGGAATTGCTTGAGTATCTTGAGGGAAAACGGGAAACCGTTGATGGCGTACTCGTAGAACGCCTGGAAATCCTTGCAAGCGATCGTTGTGCTCAGGGGCTTCTCGTTAGCAGATTCAAGGCTCTGGGGAAGCGCGTCGTGTTTGTTGACGGTGTAACTATTGCTGGAATTGGAACGTGGTCTTAGACGTGAAGCGCGAGAGCAAACCGTTAGGGCCATTGATGCGGTGCATAACATGGAGGCCGCGCTCGGGAGTCCCGCTGCGGTCTCGGTCGGGAAGGACTTGACGGAATTCATGAAGGAAGGAGGTGCGCAATGGGAGACAAAGGCAAGAAGGATAAGGACAAGAGTCTGAAACAGAAGATAAGAAAACAGGACAAAGAGGCAGAAAAGAAGCAGGACAAGCAACCGAGCGAAACCCCTAGACAGAAAACATAGAACTGCTCAGTGCCAGGCTTTATCCTCCGAATACTCGAAGGATCTTCGTCACTTTTGCATTTCAGCCAGGGGCCCTCGTCTGCCCTAGCTCTCACAAGGGCTTCCAGCAACCAGAACAGTAAGTCTGGCACGGATTTCGCCAATTCTGTTTACATTTTGCCGTGGTAGTCGGCGGCGTCTTTGTCCCCAAGCCTGTCCAAAACGCAATGAGACAGAGCCTGTCTCCGCGCTTTGGTTAGTCTTTGTAGGGGCGCGGTCGCCGCGCCCTCTTGGTTTGGGGGAGCGGGAATCAATCTGTGGGTTGGGGCGGGCGTGAGGTGCTGATTGTTCCGGTTATTCCGTGGTCTCAACCAACCTGAGCCCGCGTTTCAGATCGTTGTGCCACCAATGTGGGATCTTCCCATCATACTGAAGTCTTCCCACTACTATCCCTGGTGCAATGCCGATCCTCTTGGCAAATGTCATAATACTGTTCTTGCTGAAGCGTTCCTGTGAAACGAAAGCCAAGTAGTCGCGCTCAGGAACGAGTGCGTTGGCCGCGAAGCTATCTGCCTTACTCTCCATACCACCTTGCATTCCTTTTGCTTCATCAAGGAAGACCTTCTTCTTGCCATGAAGAAGGACATGTGCTGCCTCATGGTAGAAGCTGAACCACAAGTGGTCATCAAGCTTATGACGAAGACTCAACAATATGAGCGCCTTGTCCTTCGTTAACCAACGCGCAGCTCCGCTTAGGTGCGTCCCAGGGAATTCAGAAACAAATACGAGGGCGACCCCTGCCTTGCGGCACAGTTCCTTCATTTTGGGACCGAAAACCTTTGCCGGCTGGGAAGTCAGTGTCCTTATTTCTTCTAATGCACTATTGAACTTCACCCTACTAAAAGGGCGGGTGTCAATATGCTCGGCGTGAATCTTGCCAATTCTCAACCAGACAGCCACGGATTCTGGAGCGCTCTTAAATGAAGGTGAATGCCTATAAGCAGTGGACTCCTGTACAAGCTGCTTCTGTCGTTCTTCCCATGCCTGAACGGAGCCTACGCCGAGGAAATTGAGCAAAGCCTCGACAGCACCCACCTGGCTAGGTGGTTCCTCAATTATCCCTCTCTTGACGAGTTCCGTAAGCGGAAAACTCTTTGCCCATGTCACCTGTTTTTCGAGCCTTTTCCGTGCGGATACTCGAGCCATATGGAGGTGGTAAAAGGTGTTAAGGTTGCTCCACACTGCCGCCGAGACACCAAGTACCCGCTCAAACTGTATGGCCGTCTCTGGGGTAACAGGGGCCTTACCATTGATTATCTGGCTTACCGTTTTTTGCGAAAGCCCGCACCGCTTCGCAAAGGAGATCTTCTTCATCCCCCGTGCCTCGAGTGTCTCCTCGAGGATTTCGCCCGGATGGACCGCATAGTCAGGTTCAAACTTGTATCCTGCCTTGTTAGCCATCAGTGATAGTCCTCCACGCCTAAAATGGTTATTGCAGTGACTTTTTTCAAATCGATACCCTTCTCTTTCCTTTGGGGTATCGGATGGTGCGCTGGTCTAAAAACAAGCCTCTTCGGATGCTGTAGGTCTACTGCGAAAGTTCCCTTTCTTCTGCCCACGAGCTCATGCCTTCTTTCTGGTGGAAGATGACATACATCTTCCAGATTTGGTGCAGCATTTAGAATCATCATACGCCTTTTTATGACCTGCGCCATGCGTTTGCCGTAATTCTTCTGCAATTTCCCTTCGGAATTGAATATCTTACTCAGCTTCTTATTCTTGAAGTCGATATTCATAATATAATATCTTTACCTAATAAGTAAAGACTTTTTTCTGGAAAGTTCGATTTTCTTTGAAAGGCAACTCTTCTTGTTTAGTCGGCCCCATTCCTTCGGTGCCGTTTGTGTTCCAGGTCTCGGCAGGTTTTGTATTTATGTTGCAGTTTCTTATCCCAATGTCCCGGTTCTGCTTGCGGCAACACATGGATACTCGCTTGGTAAGTCAATTTGCGTGGAACATAGACCCTCACTTCCAGCACGCAGTTGGAAGAATAGCAGCCAGTTGGTGTGATGTCAATGTCTGATCGCCGTCGCTGTTCTGCTCCCGGTCATGGACAGACTTGATTGAACCGATGTGGCTCAAATCCTACGAGGTCCAGCTTACGGGAGAACCATGGAGACAGGCCTCGTGTATCTCGCTTCGCGAGAAACGGGGGGGGCCGTGAAACGCCCTAGGCAGGCATAAACTCATAAACTTTTGGTTCAAAGTGTCGAAGGGTAAGGTCCGGCCCGATCGACTGGATTGCTTCGTCGCCGGTGGCTTCTCCTCCCTCGGCTAACGCCGACGAAGGACCAAATATGTCTCATCCCGCCTGCGGCGGGCTGGACCTATTTGGCTCGCAATGACATTTTTGTTCTTTTGTTGCTCTGGTTGGAACAAGGACAACTGAAAAGCAGATTCTTCGCTTTCGCTCCCCGTGTATCTCGCTTCACGAGAAACGGGGCAGGCAGAATGGCCCGTCCTCGTTCAACCCGAACAAGAAAATCAATCTCGTGGAAATCTGTGTTAATCTGTGGTTCCAAGGTTTTGGGCAAGATAGGTACGCTATTGCGAAACTCGTTGCACTACGCGCCCTTTTATCGTAGAATATCCCTCAACATAGCACCGATAACCAGAGACTTGAAACGACAATCTTAAATCTAAAATCTGCAATCTTAAATGTAGAGGCCGATGTAGCTCAGTGGTAGAGCAACGCATTCGTAATGCCATTCAGGGCGATTCTTGGAAATGCTTAACGGGCACAGAGTTACGGTAACTCCGTATCGTTCCAGACACTTTCACGGATTACACTATTTACATTACTCACACCATTTGCTACCATGTTTGACAGCAAGTTGGCACAAATCTGGCACAACTCTTTTGGGCATCGGAAGTGTCAAAATGTCAAGCACCGTCCCCAAGTCATTATGCCACAAAAGCACTTCTCATAGGCTGAGGGGAATGCACAATCTTCGCGGGTGTCGGGCTGAAGTGGCTTAGAGGGATATGAGGGTACTCAGGCAACATCTAGTTGGGTTTGGACTACTGGCACTGGCCATTGGCGCGAGTGGATACAGACAATCCCAGGATGCTCAGGGATCTGAGACGTCTGTCAATCAGGACATAGTACCTTTGGTGTGCTGTGTCAGTGTGAATGTCCCATCGCCGGAGATTGCGCTGAAGGTCAAATCATACATGGAAGACATAGGCGAGTTCAGTCCATTGAGCGTTGCGGGAGTTGGAGTTGGTTCTCAGGTTCTTCCGTTCTCCGAGGGGCTTTTCCAGGATCTGACGGACATGAACCTTGAGCCAAGAAAGACATGTTTCTACCTATCAGAGAGGCATGTGCTTGGGAAAGACGTGAGGTCTATATACCTCGGGTCCACGGGAGAGAGGGAAGCAGCAAGACCTGTCGCGGTTAGACCGTGGATGCAAGGTGTACCCCCTGACACCGGCGCCGGCAAGCTGTTTCTGCTGGACAGCGGTCTGAGCAGGGTCCTTCAGGTCTCCTGCCCTGGAGACCCGAGTATATCCAACAACGGCGAGTATATAGGCATCTTCGTGGAAGAGAACCAGGGTGAGGGCAGGTGGGACATCTACAACCGCTCCGGTGCGATTACGGCGCAGGTAGAAGTCGCACCTTTCGGTGACGGGAACCCGGACAGGATTATCCTATCTAACGCAGGCTACTGCGCGACAATCCCGACAAATGCCCCATTTGAGGGGCCAAGGGTCGATTTCTACGGACCAGAAGGTGAGCTTATCGCACAAGAAATACGTAGTGACTGGTCCGGTGGATATGCATCAGGTTGCTTCAGCGACGACGGTAGGTATCTCCTTCTCGTAGCGTTGTACCACAGCGAAGGTGGTCTTCGTAGTGAGGTATCCCTATACAGTAACGCGGGAGAACGAGTGTGGACATTTGTCCCCGATGAGCCAGTTGGCCTGTGTTCCGCAGCTTCAATATCTAGGAAGGGCAAAAAGGCCATCGTCTCTTTTGACGAGGATACAGTTAATTCATCCAAGGCTGTTACATATCTGCTGGGCAAATACGGAGACTGCATCAACAAGGTGCTTGGCTTTGCGGCAAGACGCGTTCGGTTCGGTGGTTCGGAGGAATATGTCTTGCTGTGCGAACGCTCGAAGATGATGGTCCTCTGGACGTTCATAGGTAGAACGATATTTGAGCACGGTGATCCAGCCATTGGGGATGCTGACTTCGCAGGCTCCGGCAAACGCGTTTCAGTGATAGAGGGCAAGTCGGTAGTTCTCTATGACACTGAAGGTAGCAAGCTATGGAGCACTCGTCTCCCTGATGTCGCCACGGCATCACGGCCGAAGATAGGCATATCGAACGACGGCAGGGAGATATCGCTGGCGGTGGGAAATGTGTTTCAGGTCTACAGGCAGTGGTCTAAGTGGGAAAAGGCTGACTTGGAGACCAGACGTCTACCACCTGATTCGTTCCCGGAACTTCCTCAACATATCCGTGAATATCTGAAGGACCATGGCTATACGATTCCTCAGGCATACAGACCTTCGCGGCCTCACAACGTGATCTCGGGTGAATTCAGAGAAAAGGGGATTACTGACTTCGCTGTTCTGGCATCCAAGAATAGATCATCATGTATCATGATCTTTTGGGGAGGGTCTGTCGAGAACATCTCCAGAATCAGGGAGGCGAAAGACAGGACCATCCTCCAGGGCATAGGCAGGGGCAAGATTGGTTTTTCGCGCGCCATAATGGTCGCGAAAGGGGTTTCCGTTCAGAAGGCGTGCAGAATATACGGGGAGGCTGAGTCACACGAGATTAAGCACGACGGAATTGAGGACTATTTTCTCGGGAAAGCCTCAATAATCCACTGTCTCGTTGACGGCGAATGGATTGGGGTGCTGGGAGCCGACTGAACATCGAAAGAAACAGGGCGGCATTCGTGGCTCCTCGTGAAGCGAGAATTGGGCTTGGTGAATGAAAGATTAGGGACGGTGCATGGCTTTCTGACAAAGGCGCTCTTTTTCGGTTGCGAGGGACGAGACGGAGACCGGCGTGAACTTTTGAAGAACGATACGACAGCGAAAATGTCAAAATGTCAAGCACCGTCCCCAATCCCCCTTGCGTCATCCCCTCAAAAAAAGCCGTCACAGCCTTCTCGTCTCTTCCCTCACCTACCCATACGACCCGCCCTGTCAGATAATCCAGCACCACCGTGAGATAGTCATGCCCCTTTCTACGCGATATCTCGTCGATGGCCAGAATACTAAGACCGCCATAGTCTGTGTCCCCAAACTCCTCCTCCAAAGCCTCCTTGTCAATCTTTTTCACAGTCTTCCAATCAAGGCCAACATGCTCAGCCACCTCCTTCACAGTCATTCTCTTGCACAGATCCTTGATGTAGTTAGCCAGTCGCTTAGTGACTCGCCCCCATGGACGCACGAACTCCAGATCCTCAACCCGAACCCCGCAAGATGCGCAGTAGACCTTCCGCAGAGGCACGCTGAGCTCAATCTTTGTCTCTGCCAAAGACAGATCCCGTACAACCCGTCGGTGCTTCGAATGAACTCTGCTGGTCTTCGACTGACACCTAGAGCATATCGCCGTAAATCTGCCATCAGCCTCCAAAGAAAGAAGATTAGGGACGGTGCATGACTTTCTGACAAAGGCGCTCTTTTTTGGTTGCGAGGGACGAGACGGAGACCGGCGTGAACTTTTGAAGAACGATACGACAGCGAAAATGTCATAGTGTCATGCACCGTCCCCAGACATAGATTCAGAGATGTTTCAGATTGCCACGCCGCCTCTGGCGGCTCGCAATGACACATTTGCTTTTTCGTTGCATTAGGAAACTCTTGGCTTGGGCAGGGAGACCCTGCCCCTACAAAGGCTGACCTGCGAAACTCGTTGCACTACGCGCCCTTTTATCGTAGAATATCTTTCGACAAAACACTGATAGCTAGAGACCTGAAACGGCAATCTTAGATCTGAAATCTGCAATCTTAAATGTAGTTGCCGATGTAGCTCAGTGGTAGAGCAACGCATTCGTAATGCCATTCAGGGCGGTTTTTGGAAATGCTTAACGGGCGCAGAGTTATGGCAACTCCCTATCGTTCCAGACACTTTCACGGATTACACTATTTACATTACTCACACCATTTGCTACCATGTTTGACAGCAAGTTGGCACAAATCTGGCACAAGCGTGAATTGAAAGGACGGATGCTTCAGTAGAGCAATTCTTGTATGGGGAAATTTGCGTTTACAGCAGACGAGGTAGATGAAATCGTGTCGGCACCTAAGTACATCGAAGATCCTGGCGTGCTCAATCCAACTTCCGAATATGCCGACTACCCTGTGCACATGAAGGATGGTCGGAAGTACGACCTGATTTTTAGGTTCTTCGGCAACGGAACGTGTTTGCTTTTGCAGAACAAACCCATTAGGGGAATAAACTGGCACGCGCGACACCCGAACCCGGACGGCAGTTGTGTATTCGGATGGCACGAACACATATTTGATGATGCAAACGATAGCGAAAAGGTATTCGAGGTTCCGGTACTGAGAAGTGTAGGCAAGCGGGCTGATGCAAAAATAATTATTGAAATCTCGCGGAAACTGTGGAATATTGATGTGTGGGGTCCGATGGGAGGGCAACTCAGGTTACAGATGGAGACCTAATTTGGGCAACATGAGCGACGAGCTACCTGACCGCATAATACAGGAATATTTAAAGACCATAAGAGAGAACACCCTCTGGCAAAAGGTGGGAGATGAGTATGTGATATCAATGCCCTTTGTCGTAGCGAGCGGTCACTTTGTCGAGATTTTTGTCAGAGAAGTTGGCGATAACTTCATTGCCATATCCGACAAGAAAAATGCTCTGTCTGACCTATGGCTTAGCGGTGTGAAAATTCTTGGTCAGAAGAGGAAGATGGTGGAGGACATACTGAGCAAATATGACTTGAGTTTTGAAAAAGATGAAGTCCTTGCGCTCGCAAAGGTCGCAGAGGTTGGCGATGTGTTCAGCAGAGTAGTACAGGCTCTCATAAGAATCGGTGACCTCCGTCTCCTTCACAAAGTAACGCTAGTGACGGAGGAGCGCATAGCAAAAAGGTTGCGGAATGTCGTCCGTGGTATAGAACCACGTCCTCTAGCTGGTCCAAGAGCAGTTTTGCCCGGGCGGATTGAACCGACGCATCAAGTTGATTTTCTGTCTCTGAACGAACACAAGACGGCCGTTAAGGCCATAGATGCGAGGAAGAAACTCTCGCTCCAAGAGAAGGTTGAAGCTTGGGCGTTCAAGTTTGGCGACATGCGAGAGGCGGACCCCGATGTGAGAGCTGTCTGCGTCTATGACCGGGACAACGAGTACTGGAGCGCCAGTCTCGCTCAGGTCGCCGCTGCGAGAGCGGATATCGTTGTCGCCATCCAAGAGAAAGAGGAAATTCGAAAGGCGCTCGTGCTATGATTGATGCAATCTCGCTGCAAGGCTAAAATCCCCGGTCCTCACACCACTCCTACAACTCTCCGAGAGTGTTCACAATAGGTCGTGCAATTACAGACTGCACGAATAGTCAAATGCGCTCTGCAATTCCGCCGTTTACATCGTCTGCATCGTCTGTTATGATAATTGATAGGAAGTTGGAACAAATATGGCACAAGGACGATCTCAACGCCAGGGGTGCCGCTCAACAAATCGCCTGGGTTCTGCTTTCCACGGCTCCATGACTATCCCTAAGGACTTGGGGTCTGGTGGAAAGACGCCGAGAAGGCGGACCTAACAGAGTTCAAGGGTTGGCCTCCGGGCGACTTGACCAAGACGTGGTGGAGGAGACGATGAAGAAAGAAAATCTAGGGGCAAAGAAGCTGAAGGTCGAAGAGGTCAAGTTTATAGAGCCTGACGTTGAAGAAATTGAAATCCCCGAACAGAAGGAATTTTATGAACTTCCAGCACGTTTTGGTGCCATCCCGCTGGACGAAGCACCTTTGGGTTGGGAAGTGGAAACCCGACGGAGCGAAACCAAGATAACGAAGTTCCAGCATGCGTACCCAGTAGTGCGTCTCCCGTTTCAGGAGGTGCACCGCGAGGAATTTGGGCACAAGGATGAATTTGAGGCGTCTCCACTATTCCCAACAGGCGCTAACCGGCTCTTCTTCGGAGACAATCTCCATGTGATGCGCCAGCTGCCGAGCAATAGTATCGATTTAATCTATGTTGACCCTCCCTTTTTCAGTGGATGTATGGGGTCAGGACATGGGTTACACATGTACCGGGACATAGGTAACACTTTTT
>SOJN01000110.1 GCA_004376575.1 candidate division TA06 bacterium
GATGTAGCAGGTTACCCATCTCCCCTTGCTCTTCAGATTGAGGACCTCAGGCTTTATGTCCACTGTTGCGTCCAGAGTCCTTTGGATAGGCCCGAGGTCGTAGGCTACGACGAAATCAGGCATCGCCTGGCACAACTCAAAGAGAACGGCGCGAGCTGTATCCCACTGGCTGGAGAACGCCAGGCCTCCAGGAGTTGCTCGTACCCCCTCAAACCAGACTCCGGTGTATTCGCCTTTGATAGGGTCGAACTGATATATACGATTGGGCTGTCTCGTGTCCCCCAGGACGGAAACCCACAGCCAGGGATTCCCTGGCGACGCATCATCCCATGCTAGACCAAAGATCAGGTATGAGTTGGGATAGGAAGCGACAACAACTCCTGTCGTGTCAATCTTGACGATTGCTAGATCCAGGAAGCTTACCCATGCATATTGCCCATCCCACGCAAGCCCCAGGCCAACATCATGCGGCCCCCGAAATTTGTACAGCACATTGCCAAACTTGTCGAAAGCAGTTATCATCGAATCGTCACTTCCAAAGAAATAGTCATGGTCAGGCCTGTAGGCGAGATCCCACCATCCCCAGTCACCCAGTTCTGAGTTCTTACTCTTCTGCGCAAATTCCCTTACGTATTTCCCATCCCTGTCAAAGACATATATCATGTTCGAATCACCCCAAGCATTCGCCCCGGTCACATAAAAATAATCCCCGTCGAATTCTACTCCGTATAACCCCTGGTCTCCAGTGTAGTAGAAAGCCCATATCGAATCGCCAAGGCTAGTCATCGGACTAGTGTAACCTTGTTCCCGTTGTCTTTCAGAAGGCTTCACATCAAAACCCCGTGCCATCCTCGGCTCGGGCATGGCCATTGCGGAGACTCCCTCTGCCGACGTATGGATCTGAATGTTGCCCCCTCCCAGAAAGTCTCCAGCCGAGTAATAAGGATTTCCATCTGCGTCGTAGATATGTATGCTGAACCTGTCCCTGCCGTGGCCGGGCTCGCCGCGATCCTCAACCTCACATTCGAACCCATATCCGTACATACCATTGACCCTACAAAGCCCTGAGAAATCAGCCACGGTGTCTCCATGTACGACTAGGGTTTCTATCGTGTCGCTGTGGACTTTCATCTTTGCCGCATGGTCATTGAATTGGAGCTGACCCCATGTGACCCCAGCCTCAGAATGCACATTGAAGCCAAATGTTCTCTTGTCCGCAGAACCCAATGGGACTACAGGGATCCAGCCTCCACCAGTGACCAGGGCTGACACACCGTAGGTCTCCAGAATCGCTATGTGCCATCCGAACCAATCCACGTCTGTTGAACAAGTCACAGTGTTTGTCCCACTGATGCACTGCACCGGAAGCTCAAAGAGACTCGCCGCAGGTCCCCTATTCCCGTGGAACACGTCTCCCGGGCCGAGTATTACCTTGCCATTGAAAGATATCAATTCCGCAGTCCCAGATAAATTACCGGCCTGTGTAAAGAGAAAGAGGGTTGCTGAATCCCCTGCAATGTCGGCGAAATTGGAGCTGCTGCTGGCATTTTCTAATGACTCAGCACCATCGTTAATTACTATCTGCCTCCTTGGCTCCGAGGGATGGCTGTAGATAGCCACGAGCGCCTCGCCGCAGCTCCTTCCTAATGCAGATACAGAATATGTGTAGTTGCCATTTCCTGTTAAGAAGGGCGTCACGTCCCAACGATAGGCACAGAGGTCGTAAAAGGTGCTGCCACCATATCCCCAGCCAGGATCGTGGTCAAATGGCAGGACAGCAGGCAACGGGTTGCCGTCAAAGGTGGCAGACGCTGTATTGGTGTGTACTTGGTCCCACGATGCTTCATACATGTACGCCCAAAGGATGCCGGCACCAGAAGGAATTTCTGAGACGGTGAAGGTCCCGGATTTTCCTTTCGTCGCCACTACGTCAACCACAACACCTCCGCGCCCGGTCCAGGAAAAGGATGTCGTTGGGGGATTGTCGCCGTCTACGCAAGGAATCGTGTCCTGAATCTCCGATTCCTCTGCAAGCGGAACCACTGTGGGCGCCGGCATTGGTTTGCTGGGTTTAGCGATAAGAAGAGGGACGTCAAGTATCAAAACAAGAAGGCTTATCCCGGCCGAGATGGCCATACCCAAGGGGAATCTCGTGCCATTCATAACTCCCTCCCGACAGAACTGCATTTCGTATCTTGAGGGCAATCTCCCGTAACCGCCCACTTGAATAATAGCACATTCCTCGGTATTTGCAACACTTTCGGCGAAGCCGCCGCGCAGCCGAGCGTGCGCACACTATCATTTGGCCTCAACCCGCGTACGTGGTTGAAGTTCTCATGGCTTTGGTGACTGTGCCCAAATTGTGTCCATCGGAGACCAAACTCGGCTCCCCGACCCCATCTCAAGAAAACTGTGGGAATAGGTTCCATCGCTCCTTTAGCTGTACGCCAACAATTGGCTATCGCCAGCTTCTCAGATCACACGGTTCATCTTAGATTTCGGCCTCCTTTTCACATGGGCTACCTGAAGTCTAGAGGAGAACGGTGGGAGTGTCAAGTAGTCTCGGATGACCTCCCGGACCGCTGTGCCAGATTTGTGCCAACCTGGACGCAAAAACGACGAAGATCGAAAATCGAAATTCGACACGCACGAAATCACGAAACCCCCTTGCCCATCCCTCTTTTCCACATCTGCTCATCTGTTCATGTTCTCATGTGCTCATATGAACATATGAGGATGTGAGCGAATTGGATTGGGGGGCTGTCCCCATGCCTATCCGCTCCACGCGAGAGCCGAGGCAGTTTTTGAGCTTGGCAAGCGGGGTGAGTTAGAAGTTCTGTCTGATCTGTTGAGATTTTTGAATGCGCCTGAGCCGGAGATAAGAAAGGGTGCGGTTGATGGGATGTGGGCACTTGCGAAGAAAGGAGCAATTGATCCGCCCTTGAGGAGGTTGCTGATGGTTGTCAGAGGTGACAATGATTCTGAAGTGAGAAGGGCGGCCGTATCAGCAATGGAGACCTGCGGGAGCAAAGCGGTTTCACATCTTCTCGAACTGCTTGATGACAAACATACTACAGTCAGGATTGAGGCCAGGAGGACCCTGGGAAAAATCGGCGATAGGATGGCATCAGCCCCTTTGATAACCAGGTCAAGGAGAGGATCGTACAAAGAACGAAAAGCTGCTATGCACGCGCTGGGACAGATGGGGGCGAGACAAGCAGTTCCTCTTCTCATCGACGTCATAGAAGCGAACAGACCGGATGCTCCCATTGCGCTGGATGCGGCGAGAGCGCTTGCACTCATCGGGGATCAAACGGCAATTCAATATATAGAGCGGGCCATGCTCCAACAGCTCGTCACCGCGGAGAAGCCCCACAAAGATCTTCTCTTTTCTTACAGGAGATTACTGAAGACCGGCTCCTATGACAAGTTCAAAGCAATCCGCCGATCTTGCACGAAGGCAAACGAAAAACCTCTTACATCAAGCTAGGGTATCTCATTCATATCTACGGGATGATAACATGCCAGCACACCGACTCTCAGGGAACCCGAGCGGAACGAAGTCCAATGGTAAAGTATATCCCCGGGCCAGATTCGGGTTTTTTTCTTGACAGGTTCTGAAGAAACCTCTATGATTGCAGTTAGGGTGGATACGGGCTGAGGGCGGTCTGAGACGGGCATTCTGAGAAGTCAGCTCTATCCTAAGCTTTCGTGAGAACCTAGGCGCGCACGAGTATTGAACGTTCTCGACACCCTCAATAGCCACGTTCTGGAGCTCTAGATTACTTGTCTGCCGGACTCCGGCAGAGGACTGGCGAAGAATACATGGTGCTTCCGGGAAGGACTTTTCAACAAAACAGTGTTTTTCTCAGAGGAGAACGTGTTCAGGTTCGCAAAATGCTGTTAGAGAGTTAGGGGGAGGAGCTATGGCATTCAAACGGCGAGCCACCTTTACCGCACAAGAATCTCAGGATGGGAGGGTTTACAATGAGCAGAATTCTATGTATCATTCTTCTGATGAGTTGTATTACCGTAGGGGCATCAGAAGAGTCTAAGCATGTCATACGCAAGGAGATGGTAATCGGGACAGAACCCGATTCGACTTGCCCCATGCTCTGGCAATGCTACCATCGCCAGGAACCAAATCTCATAGAATGGCTTGGCGGCAGAGGGAAGGTGACCATTGTCTCGACAGAATGCGCCGGCGTGAATCGGTTCTTCCTGGCAAGCCCTGAGGAAATTACGTTCTGCCCCGATGCAAAATATTGTGTCGGAGACACATGGGACCTTGGTCCGTATCCCCTTGACGAACTACTCGATTTCCGAATACATCATGAGCAAACTGGCCAAGACAGGTATCCGATCATTGACGGGAGCAACCCTTGGATGCTGTATTTCGAAGATTGGCCAGAACGATACCTTGACTGCAACGATGTGGTCGTCCTGGTGGAAAACTTAGGAATCCCAACGGTGGTCAAGGCAGAGACAATTGACATCGAACACGGGGTCCAACTCCTTGCTTATGAATATCCGCCATATATTGGCCACTTTGAGCCCGATGGGGAGTTTGTCGTAGACAGAAATTTTCCCATGGGCGATGTCATATGGAAGCCAGGTCCAGAGTATGTTCTTGAATTCGCACTTGAATTCCATTATGACGCTTATCCCGAAAGGCCTGATTTCGATCCCACAGTTATCTATGACATCGATATCGAGGGTGTTACGACATACGACGACACTAAGACCGCTGATGATTGGAAGGACGAGGCGTTGGTTGTATACACGGACTCCTCGCCGCCAACAGAGTTTGACTTAGGGCCTCACGCTATGCAAACTATGTTGACGTTCAAAGATCCTGAGGGAGGTGGCCTAGGCTCGCAGGAAGTGCAGAACACGTTCATGGTCTTTTTTGACAAAGGCGACCAGTGGTATTGGCAGGACTATCCCAGAGACCCTATGTACACTGGGTTGGTTTTGAACTGGTTTCATTTGTGGAAGACGATACCAGAGTTTTTGGATCCTCCATACGAGTCGTACTGTGCTCGCTATGACGGTTGGGAGCTTCAATCGAACGGATATTATCATCCACAGCGCGATGAATTCGTGTATTGGATAACACAAAAGAGCCAGCGCGATGAGGGCTACTTCCCACTCATCGTAACAGACCCTTGTTGTGAAACCACTGATTGGATTCGAGGAATAGACAAATTCGCGCACATCTGTAGACACGAAAATCTCCACAAAAATCAATTCATCTTCTGGTGGGGAACTTGGATCAGATACGAGCAAATGCGGGACAATCTCGACCCTGACGATGATGGAGTGCCATTTGGCATAGAGCTCCAGGAAGGCCTCGACCCGTGGTTCTTCTGTAGCCATCCCTGTGCATGTTGTGGTGGGTGCCTTCCTCCTAGTCCACAATGCCCTGGGGATGATCCCAGCATCGTGGACGATTGGGAGTACCTCGTCTATAGAGAACATGAGAACTGGATGTTCCATCGTTGGGACTATTCGGACTGGGCGAATCCTGGTAAGCAAACAGTGCCCAATTTCTAGAATACTCTCACAAAGGAGGTCAAGAATGAGGAAGTGTGTGATTCTTGGAATGGGGCTCATCGTATGCCTAACCTCAGCTTTCGCATCCAACGGGCTGATGGAAGAATATACTCACAATTATCTGGCCTTGAGGGAGGCCGATGTTGATTCCATCATCAAATTGCTTGAGAGCCCGGATTCAACGGTAAGATGTGAATCTGTGACCCTTATTGCAGTGGCGTTTTACAAGGGCTTTCCATCTGCACAAAGAGCGGTTCCTATTCTGATAGATCTTCTTAATAGTGACGACCGTATTTCTGTGCGTGAAAATGCTGCAGGCGCTTTATCCAGGTCAGGCGACAAGAGTGGGATTGAGTCACTATCAGACTTGTTGAAGGATGAGAGCCTGCCCCCGCGCCTGTTGGCGTCAGTGCTACGAGGCCTGCGGATCGCTGGCGTCCGAACCACCCAGGTTATCAGGATTGCTTCGGAGAATCTCCGTTCATCTCATCCAGGACTGAGGAACGAATCGCTGATGATTTTGGCAGGATCACAAGACAAGGGAGACATGAAAAAACTACTGCAAGAATACGTGTATTTTCACGAGGATCCCGACACTCTGCTGAAGGCGATTCGGTCATATGGTCTGACGCCACTATACAGAAACCGCTACGATGAGTTGTCATATTTATTGTCCGCTAACCTCGTTATCATAGCCCGTCAAGCGCCTGAGATTCTCGAACCACTGCTTAGCCATTCCAACCCTAGGTTCAAATTGGATGCGGCTAGAGCTTTTGGATCTGAACGAGATCAAAGGGCAATTCCTGTTCTTCTAGATATTCTGAAAAGTGGGAAAGACTGGGCCCACAGATCAAGAGCCGCCGAAATTCTCGGTTTTTACCGAAAACGACATCTCGGAACAAGCGAAGAGGCTGTGATATTTACGCTGAAGGAGGCTCTGAACGACGAACACCTTGAACAAGGTCATGGGGGGACGTATAGACCTGTGGTTTGTCAAGCATATCAAACGCTGCTAATGCTCGGAGTGCACACTGAGAAGCCAGAAGACTTGAAATATGTGCCAAGGTCATTACCGTAGTGCTGACGCTTCACGCGATGACCCGCTTGGAAGTGCAGGTGTCATGTTATCTCAAGCCAATTGAGTCCAAGTTAATCCACCGCAAGGAGGGTTGGAATGTTTCCGAGAATAATTCTGACGTGCATGCTTTTGCTATGTCTTGGAGGGGTGGGGCATGGCGGAACTAGCGCCCCATACTCCACGGATAGCGAATTGAGGGTTACTATTCGCAACTCCGCACCAACCAATATGTATGGCGTAGTAGCTACTGTTGGCGAGGCTCCAGACTGGGTAATGTTCGAGGCCAAGGTTGACACTGTTGCCGACAGCCTTCTCCCAGGAGAGGCAAGGGATGCTGTCTTCAACTTCTCCACCGAGGTCGGCGAGTCAGGTGCATTTGAGATTGAAGTAGAAGTCTCAACCGGCGAAGGCATCTGGATCGAACGCTTTCATGTTCCCGCAAGTTCCAGTGAATTGCCGGAAGCCCCTAGGTCTACTGCTCTATTAGAACCGGAGCCCAACCCGTTTTTCGCCTCGACTTCAATTCGCTTCAATCTGGCAAAAGATGGAGAGGTAGACCTCACAGTCTATGATATCTCGGGGAGGGTAGTAAACAGGCTGGTCTCAGGAGTCCAATCTGTCGGCTTGTATGCGTTGAGCTGGGATGGTCAAGACTCAGATGGGAATAAGGTTGCAAGCGGCTCATACTTCTTGAAGCTGAGCGTTGGTGACTACAGCGAGACAAGAAAGCTCGTATTGGCAAGATAGCAAAAAACAAGAAGCCTGGCATGTGCGAGAATCCAAGTCTTCGGTGCCAGGCTTTCCATTTCTCCTCTTGAGGGAGTCCGGAACCAACACCTTTTCTCGCTGGAGTTCTTCAGGATGGCTTTGGGGACGGTGCTTGACTTTTTGACATTTTGCCCTCAAAGACGATACTCTGGTTACTTCCTATGAGTAATTCTATCCCACCAAACCCCATAAGTCAACCTCCCTGGCACGGTCATCGCCACATGTTCGTATATGCACAAGTTCACATGTGTACACGTGCGCACATGTGCAAGATCTGCGATCTCAGGTCACAGATCTTAGATTAGTTGTGCCAAATCAATACTATGTACACGAAAATCGAAAATAGAAAATCGTCGGAGATCCTGCTTAGTCTCTCTTGCTGAGACGGAGTCGAAGTTTAGAGAGAATTAGTCCTTCGCGAAGTCGGAGGGAGCTTGTCGAAGGGAAGATCGAAACACACAAAATCACGAACCCCCCTTACCCATCTCTTTTTTCCACATCTGCTCACCTGTTCATATGTTCATGTTCTCATATGTTCAAATGAGCATATGAGAATGTGAGAATGTGAGCGAATTGGGTTGGGGGGCTGTCCCCATGCCTAACCGTTCGATGTCGCAGGGAATGGAGATAGGATATGGATGGGATATTGAGGCACTCTCGGAGGAAACGGAGAGAAACAGATAGGCCCAGCATAAGTCCCAAGCGCCATTCCTTGACCCTACCACAGTCTTAAGGTGTCAGTGCGCTATCGCCAAGAGGATTCAAGGCATCATGTGGGGATAGCCGTGAGGAGCTTTCTCGAAAATGAAGATGGGAACCTGTTATATAGCCAATGGTGGCGCCCGGTTGGACAGTATCATCGTGGGGAAAATCCAGCAAACTCACATGCCAGTATCTAAACCTTCCGATCCAACGATCCCTCAACTCTGTGCTGTCCACAATGGAGGTGTCGGGGCAGTAGATCGAATCGGCAGCTTCATTTATGTCCACGCCTGCATGAAAATATCCGACTCTGTACTCCCCCAGAGTGCTATTGATACCGTGTTGTCCATCTTGTGGTCTTACCGGCCATTGGTAGGCGGAAAGACTGCCTGCGCCAAGAAAGAACACTAATACGATTAAGATTTTCACTCTCATTGTGTCCTCCTTAGCTGGAATACGCGGATTTCATTCCCAGTCACATAGCATAGCATATTGCCTTTGCTGTTTACTTTAAAAACACGTCTTCCCCCTCGATTAAGACCCTTACCGATGGCAAAATCGAGTATGACACTGCCATCTTCGGAAAAGATCATTATTCTTTCTGAAGCATCTTTTGAACCCAGTTTTTCGTAATGCCAGAAGACACCTGCTACAAAAAATGGTGCTTCTGAAGGGAAGTCAAGGGTAGTGCCCAAATTCAGTAACTGATAAGGGTCATCAGATTCATATTTCCAGAGTATCTTCTTTTTCCCGACATCTATCAGGAACACCAAGTTTCTCACGGCGACCGTCAAGAATTTGCCATCGGGCGAGAAAGAAGACAACACCGAGCCCTCTTTCTCCAAGTCAAATTTCTCCAGAAAGGTACCCTCCTTCGTATAAAGCAACAGATGATAGATATAGCTCTTGCCTTCAGGAATTGCCTCGGGAATGGCTACATATTTTCCGTCTGGAGAAACGGCGATCAGATGCCCATGTTTTCTGCACGGCAAATCTACTGTTTTATTGCCGATCTGCAAATAGTTGCTCTGTGTCTCTGTCCATTTGATTGTTGGTATGCCAGCAAGCATTGAAATATCGCCTTCGCGCTTTGTCAAATTCGCTTCAGTTTTTCCAGGAGTGCCACGGAAGTAGTAGACATCGTCATCAGCCCAAACATCCTTCCCGATTATCTCGTTGCCACTAGGAGATACCCACCACCAGGAACCATAGACCCCTCCAATCGTCTTCACCACTTTCCCAGACATGTTCATTACGTCAACAGGCCCGTGATGAAACTCCCCATCATATTTCTCTGGATGCATGATTCCAATGTATTGTCCATTTTGCGAAATCCTGACCTGCGTCCATTCCTTCAGTTTCGTCTCCTTGATTACTTTCCCGGAACTATCCAAGTACAGGATTGCCTTAGCGTTCTCGCAATTCCCTGTCACTATGACGCTCGGACAAAATAGCCCTTCTCTTTCCTTATCAAATGCAACATCGGTTATTCCCTCTGGGAACTCCTTGTCCCAAACCAGCTCTACGGTTGATTTCTGGTTTTTCTCCCCCTGAGCCGCTCGGACTTCTGCGAGGCCCAAGAGCGCTAGTCCCGTTGCAACGATCACCAGAGTCGCCATTCTTGCATTTCTCAAGATTCCTCCTCGGTGCTTGACAGTTTGACAGTATTAGCCCTGAGGACGATACGCGACACCTCTCTCCTCAAAGACGACAGAATCGTCACTTCCCACGAGTGATTCTATCCCATCCCAAGGCCAGAAAACACGAAAATCGAAGATCGAAAATAGAACCAATAACCAACCTACGAAGGCGAAAATTGAAAATCGTCGGAGATCCTGCTTAGTCTCTCTTGCTGAGACGGAGTCGAAGTTTAGAGAGAATTAGTCCTTCGCGAAGTCGGAGGGAGCTTGTCGAAGGGAAGATCGACGCGCACGAAACCGCCAACCCCCCTTACCCACATCCTTTTTCCACATCTGGTCATCTGTTCATGTGTTCATGTTCTCATATGCTCATATGAGCATGCGAGCGATTGAGCGCAGCTCTGATGTGTTGATATGTTAACAATTGTGCACATATCGACGGGTCAGCTAGTGGGTTGGGGGGCTGTCCCCAAGCCCCGCCCAGGGTTCTGAAACCCCTTGACAGATTGCCGTACTCACAGATATACTCTTTTCTGGGGCCTTGAAGTCTAAAGACCGACCTGAAGGCTCTATCATTGAAGCAGGGGTAAAGGGGTCCCAAATGAGAATGACTGCTCGGATGAAGAGTCACCGGCGGAGTTTCAGTCAAAAGAGTAACACGCTGCTGGCTGCCTCCGTAGTCCTGCTTTTTGGCATTGAGGCCGCGGCATCGGTTCTCAATGTCCCCTTGGATTATCCCACAATCCAGGAAGCCCTTGATGCCGCGGCTCGCGGAGATACAGTAAAGGTTGCCCCGGGAATCTACAATGAAGATGTGACCATTTCAAAGCCCTTAGTACTCTGGGGTGCTGGGAGTTCTGTGACCACAGTTGCTGGAGGTGAAGCCCAGAGGGCAGTGAAGCTAGAGACAGACAGCGCTTTGGTTAGAGGATTTCGCGTTCAGAGCAGTAAGGGCGTAGGTGTCTATGTCTTTGGAGACAACAATGTCATCGAGGAAATGGAGATCTTGAATAGCTCACTCGGGATCGAAGTAGAAACCCCATATCAAAACACTGTTATCCAAAACAACATCATTTCAAACAATACTCACGGGGTTTTTCTGCGCCATGAGTCCGGCGGCTCCTTCATCATAGATAACGTAATTACTTTGAATGACGGAGGTATTGCGTTGATGCGATCCTCTTTCAACACGATACTAAACAACACAATTTCGAATAGTAGTTATGACGGAGTCATACTTCGCAGATCAAAACATAACACCATTAAGGGCAACCTGTTGGAAGGGAATGTGAGACATGGTTTCCACATCAGCCATTTTTCTGACAGCAACTTCGTTCTGAAGAACCGGGTCGTAGGAGTAGATAAGAATTCCGGGTACGGTTTCCATTTCGATCATGGAATTTCGAACGTCATTTGTGGAAATTTCGTATCTAACTACGAGATTGGCGTATGGATCTATAGACATAACAGCGACGAAATTATCAGTGAGAACACAATTGTCAACAATCAATTTGGCCTTGTTTTGGATGTTGTTGAAACGAATATGGTGTATCACAATAATTTCGTTGAGAATGAGGTCCAGGTATTTGACCATTTCCCTTCCTTGAACGACTGGTATCATCCCGTACTGCTAGAGGGAAACTTCTGGTCGGATTATCAGGGATCAGATGATGGGAGCGGCAGCGGCAAACACTCTATTGCAGGGGACGGGATAGGGGATACCGACATCCCCCATCCCGGTGCAGATTTCGATTTCTATCCTTTTATGGACAGAAACGGGTGGAGACCACCAAAGAGTGTGAAAGAGGAGGCGTTGGATGAATTGGCTGAGCTTATTGAATCCGTAGCTCACCCTAAGATTCGCAAGCATATTGAACATGCCTTTCGGGAGTTAGAGAAGACTCTTCCCTATTTCTCAGACAACTGGCACATTACCAAGCCCTCACGTGTATTTGTCCATGAGAAAAAGGTCACAAAGGAAGTGAGAAAGGCGTCCCGGTCCGCAAAGAAATACGACATCCCTGATTTTGAAGGGGTGATCAGCAAGCTCCGTGAGATTGCTTTGTTTATGGTGGAGGCGGACTCCCTCCTAGCCGGGAAAGCAATCAGGGAAGCGGAAGCCTGTCCAGGGGCCAAGGAAAAGGAGATCAAGAAGGCAAAGAAGGAGATGACCAAGGCCTATGCAGAGCTGAACAAAGTAGACAAGAGTATGCGAAAGCTCGGCATCGAGTGGTACAAATATGACAAAGCAATCAATCACTTCAAACACGCCTACAAACATGCCCACAAGGCTGTGAAGAAAAAGCGTGCGCTTCTTGCTGCCACTCCTTCATCTCCGCCTTTTGTGTTGCAGTCCGCTGTAAGCCCAAACCCTTTCCACGAAAACACCGCTATTCGCTACCAATTATCGGGTGCTGGAAAGACGATTCCTGTCTGTCTAAACATATATGACCTCACGGGCAGAGTTATAAGGACTCTTGTGGATGAGCGCCAGGATCCGGGAGAGTACACAGTTCAGTGGAGGGGCAAGGATAGGGATGGACGCCAGGTTGCAGGCGGGGTCTACTTCTATAGACTTACAGCCGGAGACTTGGTATCCACGAAAAAGATGGTTCTTATGCGCTGACAAGCAAGAGAGGTCGGATTGTAGCAACATTTGACTTGACAAACTTAGCGGGCATTACGTGAGATGATAGATACGCCTGGAAAGAAAGGGCGCGATGCCTAAAGGACAGAAAGCTGTGCTTGTAATAGGTGTACTGGGTCTCTGCCTGACACATGCTGCCCTGCTTGCCCATGCTGAAGATATCGAGAAGAAACAGGAAAAAATCAACGTTAGACTTGTATGGAAGAGCGTACACGCTGATAGATTCATCCCGGACCGAAAAACCTTTCCTCCCCCAGAAATCCAAGCAGAGATAGAATCAGAAAGCACATCAGAGGTTGCCAAACGATTTCTGATCAACACCTTGAGGGAACAAGTGGCGAAACATGATCGGCTTGTCTTTTTTGAAGATGGAAAGGTGATGGATGTGAAGGAACAAGGACATCACTATCTCCTCTTTTCGCCAGGAGGTAAATATGTCGGTTTTGGGGGCGGAACGAAGGGAATGACGGAAGAGGAACTTGGCCGAGTAGGTTATGTCGGTGAGTGGGGCCCAATAACACAGTTCATCTTGATGACAGTGCAAGGTGAATTTCTCTGGAAAAAGGTTCGCGTCTTTGCACCGATTAGGATTTTGGAAAATGGCGAGGTTGCAGTTTCTCACAGAACAGTTGGCGGTGACAGAGGGCTTATACTGTACAGTCTTACTGGTGATACTCTCTTCGATCTCCCCAAACAAGAAGCAACGAAACCCAGTCGTTACGCTGATAACAGTGAAAAACCGATCTATGCACACTTGGACAAAGGATATCTGTGGGTCTTTGCCGTCGGAGGGAAGGTTCTTTTGAAGGGGAAGTTAGAAGGCATAGGAGCCTGGTCTGTTGACCTTTCTGACGATGGTAGATACATCTTTCTCGATGGAAGAAAGGCAGGGGCTCCAAGATTTCCACACACTGAGTGGCTCCTTGACCAGCGTGGTCGGATAATTAGAGAGTTTTCGTTTCGTGCTCCTTCTGTATTGGATTTCTCACCAGATGGAGACTTTCTTGCGATTCTAGACGATGGAAAGCTAAGGCTCATAGAGTGCTCAGCAGGTCAGATACGCAGGGAGATTTCAGCGGAAGAGAAGGGTGATTATTTGGTGAATACTGAGATTTCTGCAAAAGGAAATCTTGTTCTTCTTAGGAATATCCTCATAGAGGACAGAAACTTCGGCGTAATCAGCTGGCGATTAAGGATATTCGACAATGCGGGAAACGTTGTGTGGCAGGAGACATTCCCTTCCAAGGATAGGTGGGGACACGGAGGCACCTTCATGGCAGATGATGGATCCTATTTCTTTGCCAATTCGGATAATTCGCTGTATTGCTATGCAGTTGTTCGACAAAGAATGCAGCACTGAAAGGGATCAAATGTCAAAATGTTCTTAGATGTTCTTGCTCGGTGCCGTCCGAATACTAGAAGGATCCATGACTTGACAGTTTGACCCGACTACGTCGTTCCTGACTCCGCCGGGCTTCGCATTTTTCAGGCTTCAGCCCAACGCTGAATTCATTTTGTAGTGAAGTCCACCACGGACGCCAGCTCTTCTATGCCATCTACTTGTAGCTTGCCAACAAGATCTGCGATCATAGATCTACGCTCTCAGATTAGTTGTGCCAGATTTGTGCCAACTTGGACGCAGAAAAGACGAAGATCGTAAATCGAAACACACGGACCCCTTACCCAGCTCCTTTTTCCACATCTGCTCATCTGTTCATGTGCTCAAATGCTCATGTGTTCACATGTTCATGTTCTCATATGCTCAATTGAGCATATGAACATGTGAGCGAATTGGATTGGGGGCTGTCTCTGCGCCTTCTCACTCAAATGCGAGGACTACTCTTGGTTTCTTCTTCCGTGATCGACGGCCTTATCATTATCCTTAGTCTGTCCTTGATGTTCTACCCAACCCCACAAGCTCCAGACCCATCCATAACTCGAATCATATCCCGCTTCTTTCGCTTTCTGTCGACATTTAGTTACACGGTCATACCAGTGTGGATTGGACCACGCCTCGGCGCGAACAGCCCAAAGAAGATCTTTGAGTATTTCTGGCGTAAGGACCTTCTTCTGCCTTATGTACTCTTCATAGATGTCTCTAATAGCTCTGATTGAGACTAATTTCTTATCCCAGTCCGGGGAAGATATAACTATCTCAAGATCAAGCAGCACCCTAGATGCCAGCACAGGCAATTTTCCAAAGGCCCACTGCAGGTGTATTTGCCAAGGATAATACCTCTTATTTAGGATGAATCCGAGATGTAACAGATCCTCCAAAACGCGGGCGAGCATAGTGTGAGATTCAAGCATTCTGTGTCTTCTTACTACTTGCTGGTATTCCACGAGATCGTCATCAAGCTTCTTCAATCCCAATATCAACAGCTTTTTCCAAAGCCAGTCAGGGAATCGCTCAGGTGCAGTCGCATGCCTAAGTCTATCAAAGATATTATGCGGGTCGCGAAGAACTAGGTTTTCTTGGAGCTCGTAGAGGTCCTCAATGCTTACCTTTTCCCAAGGTAAATCTGCTTTATTCTCCAAGAACTCTTTATAATGTCCATTCAGAAGCCACCAGGATGGGTGCACACAAATCTCGGGGTGGCCAACTGTCTTAGCAAAACTATGGGGACAATGCTCCAGCATCAGCTGTAGCTGCCCACCATGGGTCTGCCATAGTGGATCATCCAAATAGATAACAGCATCTAGGTCTGAAAATTCGTCAGCAATACCTAATCCATAAGAGCCTGGAATCAGAATACTCATCTCAGATGCTAACTTTGGATACTTCTCAGCAATTAGTGGGGTTATCGTTTGTTCAAAGTAGTCCTTAATGTCTTTCTGCATGGCATCCCCCTCCTGAAGATGCGATGTTGATAAAGTCTTCTGGAAATCCTAGGGCTGGTGCCCTCCGACTTCGCGAAGGATTTCCAACATGACTTTGTGACATTTGCTTCCTCAAAGACGACAGAATCGTTACTTCTCATGAGGGATTCTATCCCACGACCTACCGAAAGTAAACGGTGCAGCAATACGTGGGTTGGGGTCGGGTCTTGAAAACTGAATCTCCGCGTCCCATTAATCGAGTTCGGTTCCGTATCAGGTCAGGCGTGGTGGCTTAATCGATTGGGGTTTCAAGATTCAAGGTCTGATTCCAATTCTGCATTTGTCATGTGCTTGGCTTCCTCGCACGGATGTGCAGGTAATAGGCTGCAACCTGGGCATCCTGTACGTAGGGGCAGGCACGGACAGTTTCATCAGTGGGTCGTGGCTCTTCAATCTGTTCCAGCAAAAACCCCGTTCCAATCAATAGATTGAGCCACTGGCTGAGCGTGCGCGTGAACCGTGGAGTCTTGAAGTTGGATAACCCAGCCTTGGCTTCTGGCGGCGCGGCGGCGAAGAGCCACTCTGAGATCTCCCCATTCAGGTTGCGGAAGTAATCACCAACCTCAATCGCGTACGTAAGGCCTTGTTCATCACGCAGATTCCGACGATGCGGTGTGTCATAGCACGGATGGCAGATAGAAAACTGCAGGAAACCGCTCGGCTTCAGGACACGATGGGCCTCCGCCAAGACGCGATCCGTTTCGGGGATGTCCATGAAACTCATGAAACCCGTTGCGAAGTCAAAGCCCAAATCGGCAAACGGCAGTTCCACGGCACTGGCGACACGGTACTCTATGCCCAAAGGCTCTTGTTCCTCGCATTGTTTGGCGTGTCCAACAAAAACCTTTGAAATATCTATCGCGGTGACACTCGCTCCACGTTTCGCGAGCAATCTGGTGTTATGACCTTCTCCACAACCGATGTCTAACCCCACGAGGCCGTTCACATCCGGCAATATTTCGAAGAAGGCCGGTGTGTTGAGGTAGTCGCGGTAAAGGTCGTACCCGGCTCTCGCGAGTTTTGTCCATGCGTCAGCATTCCTGTCCCAGTACCGTCCGACTTCCTGATGGTCCATTTCAAACCCCCATCTCTCTTTCTGGCAAGCATTGATTATTTGTCTAGGGACGCTGTTTGACATTTTCTTCCTCAAAGACGACATTCTCGTCACTTCCCAAAGAGAATTGTATCCCACGGCCCACCAAAAGTCAACGGGAGCGTGGGGGCGGTGCTTGGGTGTGCCGCGAAGCTCCTTAGCTCTTGCCCGCCCATGTCTGGGTTGACTCCGTCGGGCTTCGCCGGTGTGAGTTCGGCCCCCATACTGGAAACCACGAAGATCGAAACACACGAAACCACGAAACCCCCTTACCCATCTCCTTTTTCCATATCTGCTCATCTGTTCATGTGTTCATATCCTCATGTGCTCATATGAGCATATGAGGATGTGAGCGAATCGGGTTGGGGACAGGCCCCGTGTATCTCGCTTCGCAAGAAACTGGGAACTCCGTATCTGACACATTATGCACGAATTGTTAGGTATGTTAACGTGAATCCTAATCTGCGTGCTAAGCGTAAAGACGGGATGTTTGATGCAAAAGCACCATAACTAGGCACTGCCCCCTGTTCCAATATCCATTGGGTTGCCGCTGATACGACTGCAAGGCCGTATCCTTGCCCTCGATACTTTTCCTCAGTCGTTACGCCAAACTCGGCAATATCAGGATCATCTCCCCATATTATTACAGTCCCTGCTACTTTCTGGTCTTCGCGATAACAATCAAATGCCCAGACGAAGTTTTCCGGCGTTGGTCTCCGCCGCTCTGACATTCGCCGGTCAAATTGATCGGGAGGTATGTCTGCTTTCATGAGTGCCACGGGCATATGCAGGGTTTTCGCTGGTCGGAAGTCCCCCTCATTTGTTATAGTGTAGTCAAAGCCCGGTTCATCAAACAGCTTTTCACGGTCATCAGGCTGCAGTGTTTGCCTCAGTTCGGCAATACCGAGTGGAGAGAAGAGCTCATAAATACTCATGTTTTGAATAGCTGGAGTGATTGCACTTATTACACTAGGTATACCAGTTACTAGGGCTCCACCTCCATCGGCAACGCAATGTATCAGCAGACGATTTCCGGGCTCATCTGTCCGTTTCGAGGATTCCCGTATGTCAATACCTAAGGATGGAAAAGATTGGAGAGAGAATCCTAACTCTCTCTCTAAATGGAAACGCACTCGATCATCCATGTTGGCGGTCGTCAGCTCTCGATTGTTTGTACTCATGACACGCTCCTTCTTTGTTCTTAGATAATTGTCAGGGATAACTCTTGCTATCTTTTATGAAGCCACGTATTCCCTTTTGTCTTTTGAATAATTATATGATTATTAGATTTGTCAAGATTATTTGTATCCCGTGAAGGATTATTTTCTTTTTAAACATCGGTCTTATTTGCTTTGCTTTTCGAAGGCTAGGCAAAATTGAACCTGATATGCGTTCCTCTCTTGAACTCCGCTTGAAACACGCCCTCGGAAGGCCCGGCTCGGTGCTTGAGTTTCTGACATTCCTGATGTCTGAAAGAGTTGTGCGAGATCTGCACCAAATCCTCACCAACAGACACTACGATCACTGTTGCGAAAGAATTTGACAACCATCCGCGAATATGGAAGAATTCTCTTGAGTGAAATGATAAGGCGCGGAACCATGACACACTGCTGGAATCTGTCAGGATGTTGGACTAGAGAAGGTCCACACTGTGGGGACATGCATTTGGACCTGATTGAAGCGGAGGTTTTGCCAAAATGCCAAACACCGTCCCCAGTCTGTCGCAAGGCTACGATTATAGCCCGAGGATGACCCGCAAAGAGACAGCACCAGCGTGAGACCTAAAACCACTCCGATAAACCACGGAGTTATGCGCTTCATGTCGTGGTTCATTGCTCCCTCCGTTGTTTGATGCTTACTGCTGTTCAAGGTAGAACTCCACGAGTTGCCAATCCATAGACATGACATAGATCCCATAATCTCCGCATTCGCGAACATCTCCTACTTCCACGTCCAGCCCGTGTTTGCCAGCCACCCCCAGGTTGACGTAGTCCCACTCGCCAGTTCCTGGGTTATGTGCGAAGCCAAAAAGGTAACTGGGAGACTCCGATGAGGTTTCTATTCCTCCTATCCAGAGCAGCTTGTGCAAGATCGGCTGGGTTTCATGCCAGATCTTGCCGTAGGCAAACGGCGTGCCCCATTGCTGGATGCCTGTGCCGTAGGCGTAATTAGTGCCCATATTCAGCAGTACAGTGGAGTTCTGCCAGCTGCTTGTGCCCGGGTCCCAGGTCAACTCCCCCACTCCGTCGTAGGGATTTTGATAGTAGATATGCAGCTTGTGGTTGTCGTGCGGGCCTCTTGCGGGAGCGAGTGTAACACCCCTCAGAATGCTAGTGAAGGGCGTCCTACCCCCCCAGTCCCAGGTGTACGGGGCGGGGACGGTCTTCACCCAAACACCACTTTGGTAGGTCAGCTCGTTAATGGTTAGCTCCTCCCCGCCTGCGGGGCCAACACCGTATATTCTGTTCGTAACATCATTTCTTCCTGGGCCGATGGCTTCACACCTTACCCCCTCGTTATAAGTGGTCCACTCCCATAGTCCCGTACCGTGATTGAATGTGAATTCATAAATGTTGAACAGCTTGTCAGTCGCGTAAACGCGGTCTACACCGTCATTTCTTCCCGAACCGATAATAACATAGTCCCACTGCGTATCGGTGATTTGGAGCATAAGAACATCCGTCCACGTGAGCCCTCCATCGCTCGAGAAAACTTCCCACAGCTGTTCATCTTTGACACAGTATAGGCGATGGTTTCCGTCGTTCCTTCCCGGACCGATGAAAACACCTTCATAACCCACACCCGCCTTCAGAAGTTGTCCCGGCCAATTCGTGGGGTCTTGTGCAGTGGTAGAGAAGGCAACTAGGTCTCCGTTGCCCTTGGCACAATAGATATAGTGTATAGCTGGCTTAGGTGGTAAAATGGCGTTACCTACTGCGATCCCGCCTGGATAGCCGTCGCCCTCAGCAATGACTTGCTTCACCCACCCTGGCTCGGGAACGAGTTCTTTCGCCTTAGGCTCCGGCAAGCAGGCCCACATGCTGCATGCCGAGATGAACAGCACTAGACGAATCAGCCTTCGCGCCATGACGCACCCTCCTTTTTGGGTTTTCGCAAGGAAAACCACACGTGTTACGCCCGATTGCAGTATCTTTGTGCAATGAATACTACAGCCGACGGAATTTGTCAAGGAAAGCTGCTGGGGACGGTGCCCTCCGAATACTCGAAGGATTTTCAACTTGACTTTGTGACCCGACTGCGTCTTCACTGGCCTCGCCTTTCTTGACTCCGTCGGGCTTCGCGCCTGGCTTCGCATTTTGCCCTCAAAGACGATACTCTGGTTACTTCCTATGAATGATTCTATCCCATCCCAAGGCCAGAAGACACGAAAATCGAAAATAGAAAATCCTCATGCCCGCATATTCACACATGCACAAGTTCACATGTGTACACGTGGGCACATACGCAAGGTCTGCGATCTTAGGTCACAGATCTTAGATTAGTTGTGCCAGATTTGTGCCGACCTGATGCTGTGAACACGAAAATCCCTGTCACCACAGCCCACGCCCACCCGAAACTGCGAAATTCCACCCCTACACCCGTCTCCGCCTCCGGAATTGAGAAACTAGACATCCCATGACGGCATAGGCAGATCTGCTCATTTGTTCACGTGCTCAATTGAGCATATGAGGATGTGAGCGAATGAGCGCAGCTCTGATGTGTTGATATGTTGACACCCTTCGGCTGCGCTCAGGATCCCAACCATTGGATTGTGTATATTTCGGTTAATTGTGCACATGTCGACGGGTCAGCTAGTGGGTTGGGGGGCTGTCCCCATGCCCGCAGACAGTCTTTTCGAGTCTATCTAATGAGTCGTCATCGGCCCACAGCTCCACCTTTGCCACTCCAGAGCCAGAATCCCCATCCGAGAGATAAACGGTCACTGCTATGGTATCCGAGACCGTATCATCGGCGGAAGGTTCCAGGATGCAGACTGTATCAAGTCTTGCATTGTCTCGGGGAAACATGCGATTCCACTGGAGACGCGGCCACAGTGTTGCGCGAGTGTCGTTAGGTACTATCCCGCCATCGGGGTCGTTCATTCCAATTTCATAGCAGTACTCGACGAACCCGTCGCAGCGAAAATGGGGTGGGTCAAAGTTTGGGTGCTTGTACCACCACACGCTATACACCGCCTGGTCGCGGGTGGCATATTCGATGGCCGTATTTATGATCAATGTGCGTTCATGAGCCGACAGGTGGAGCGTCCTCACACCCTGAAAAGCGCCTGCACTGAAAAAGGCGTCGAAGCCGCGTACGACGGCACTATCAATTCCTTCTGTTATGCATTCGGCAACGCGATGAGATGATCTGCTGTTAGGATCTAATGAGGAGTTCCAGTCTATGTATATGCCGCTGTGCCAGACTGCGGGCGGACCCACGTGAAATATGACGTCGCCCTTCTCGAAACATTCTTGCGGAAATACTGACACCGGGACTAGGAGTACAATCCCCACACTCCAGAGCAACCATTTCAAAAGGTTTTGTCTCATGACCTGATTCCCCCTGTGTGTTTTGTTGGACATGTTTATCTGTTTTTGAGTGCTTTCCCTTTCTTGATTTCCTCATAGGCATTTATCATATAACGACTCGGTTGTCTGCCCTCTGCCTTGGCTTTGTCAATGTGCTCTTTGAGTGGCTCCAGGGCCCTCGGGTCTCCAATTTTCGCTAGTGCCATCGCAGCGAACACAGCGTCATCTCCCTCGTATGTAAGCACTTCTATAAGAGCAGGTACAGCGGTTGTGTCTCCCAAACGCTGGAGACTCATAATCGCCCCTATTCTTGTATGCACATCTTCGCTTGAGAGGAGTTCGACAAGTGGTTTGACTACGGCGCGGGAACGGGTGTATCCGAGTGCACCTATGGCCACCGGCCGAATCTCTTTATTGTCATCCTCCAAGAATTCGACCAAGAGTGGCACCCCTCTGTCTCCGAAGTAACCTAAGGCTGCAATTGCATTCTTCCTGAGGCCTTCATCCGCAGTGTTGTTAGCCATGCGCACAATTGGTTCAAAAGCCTTGTTCACGTCTGCGTAGTTTGATGCTATTCGTATACCCGTCGTTGCTGCGGATTTCAGTAGGCGATCGTCCGACTCAATGAAAACGAGCAACGAATCGACCACTTTATCTGTTCCTATGTATCCAATGCAATAGGCTGCTTTGTCTCTGACACCTGCCGGATTTGTTGTGTCCCTTGCTACCTCAATGAGAGGGACCATTGCTCTCTGGTCCCGAGACACTGTCGCTAGCTCGATCGCTCTCTTTCTGAGCCATGGGTCCAGGTTCTTCGATGCTATTAGTCGTAGAAATGCGGGCGTTGCGATTTTGCCCAGGCTGACGAGTTTCTCTGCAGCAAGCATGAAGCGCTGGTGACCTCCCTCTGTTCCATCAAGAGCAGTTTCCAGCTCCCCGGCATACTGTTCCGCCTCTTTCACCATTCTAAGGCTGTCTTCTGGAGTAAGCGGTGCTTCGTTCTGGACAGGAGCACCCGCGGCCACACAGAACAAGAGAACCGGGAGAAGAATACAGAGAGATTTGAAAACGTTCCTGAGATTGACCCCTACAAAGGATCCTGATAGTTCAACCATCTTTCCCACTCCTTTCTGGAAGTTTGGTTCCATCTTATGTTCACGGTCACGCAAGTGCATGGGTACCTCCCACGCAGGTGATCCACTTCTTCTTAGGATGATACCGCTGTCTCCTACTGCCCAAGCTAATGCTTCGTTTACCGAAAGATTCTTCCTCGGTGCTTGACAGTTTGACAGTATTAGCCCTGGGGACGGTACGCGACACCTCTCTCCTCAAAGACGACAGAATCGTCACTTCCCACGAGTGATTCTATCCCACCTAACCCCATAAGTCAACCTCCCCGGCACGTTCATCGCCACATGTTCGTATATGCACAAGTTCACATGTGTACACGTGCGCATATGCGTACATATGCACACATTAGTCCATTTTGCTTTTCCGAAAAACTGAAAAAGGCGTCGGCGCCTCGTCTTCCACTTCAACATGTTGACATGTTGACACCCTTCGGCTGCGCTCAGGATCCCAACCATTGGATTGTGTATATTTCGGTTAATTGTGCACATGTCGACGGGTCAGCTAGTGGGTTGGGGGGCTGTCCCCGTGCGCCGCCCAGGGTTCTGAAACCCCTTGACAGATTGCCGTACTCACAGATATACTCTCTTCTGGCGCCTTGAAGTCTAAAGACCGACCTGAAGGTTCTATCATTGAAGCATAGGCAAAGGGGTCCCAAATGAAAATGAGAATGACTGCTTGGAAGAAGACTCACCGGTCGAGCTTCAGTCAAATGAGCAACTGGTTGCTGGCTGCCTCCGTAATTCTGTTTTTTGGCATTGAGGCCTTAGCATCGGTCCTCAATGTTCCATCGGACTACCCCACAATTCAGGAGGCCCTTGATGCTGCGTCCCGCGGAGACACAGTAAAGGTTGGGCCGGGAATCTACTACGAAAATGTGAGAATACCGAAGCCTCTCGTTCTCTGGGGCTCCGGTAGTAGCTCGACCACGATTGATGGAAGCGGAATCGATATGGTGGTGAGGGTGGAGGCTGACAGTTGCCTTGTGAAGGGCTTTCTTGTTCAGAACAGTGGCGTTAACGATCCAACGGGCGTGGGGGTCTACATCTTCGGAGACGACGCCGTCATCGAGGAAATGCAGGTCTCAAATACTCGAATGGGTGTTGAGATACAAGCTCCTCATCAGAACACTGTCGTGCGAAATAATCTTTTCTCGGACAATAGCTTTGGGATCTGGCTTCATTACAGGACGAATGGCACTTTAATCACTGGTAACACAGTTTTGGGTAAATATGATTATGGTGTTTGTTTGGCCAATACTGATTTCAACAGGATAGAGAATAACAGAATCTCTAATGGAAGAAGCGGAATCCGTCTCCGGCGATCCGACAACAACATCATTCAGGGCAACATATTGGATGGCATTGGAAGAATGGGAATCCATCTCAGCTATTCCGACAGCAACTTGGTTCTTAAGAATCGGTTTTACGGAATGGGCACAGGTTGGGGGTGGGGCCTTTTCCTTGGGGAGCGTTCGATTTCGAACGTCATCAGTGAAAATTTCCTGTCTGACCACGACATTGGCATTTGGGTTTATAGAGATAGCAGGGACGGAATCATCTGTGAGAACACCATTGTCAACAATCGATATGGCCTTGTTTTGGATGAAGTTGAAACGAATATGGTTTTTCACAATAATTTCGTTGAGAATGAGCTCCAGGTATTTGACCTATCTCCTTCCTTGAACGACTGGTATCATCCCATACTATTGGAGGGAAACTTCTGGTCGGACTACGATGGAGTAGATGATGGGAGCGGCAGCGGGAAGCATTCCATTGCAGGGGACGGAATAGGAGATACCGACATCCCCCATCCTGGTGCAAATTACGATTTCTATCCCTTTATGGAGAGAAACGGGTGGAGACCGCCAAAGAGTACGAAGAAGGATGCACTGGATGAACTGGCTGGTCTCATGGAATCGATCACTCACCCGAAGGTTCACAAGCACATTAAACATGCCTTTCAGGAGCTAGAGAAGACTCTTCCATATTTCTCAGACAACTGGCACATTACCAAAGCTTCACGTGTCTTCGACCGTGAGAAAAAGGTTACAAAGGAAGTGCGAAAGTCATCTCGGTCCGCAAAGAAATACGAAATCCCTGATTTTGAAGAAGTGATCAGCGACCTCCGCGAAATTGCTTTGTACATGGTGGAGGCGGATTCCCTCCTTGCCGGGAAGGCAATCAGAGAAGCTGAAGCATACCCAGAAGCCAAGCAAAAAGAGATCAAAAAGGCAAAGAAGGAAATGACTAAGGCCTATGCGGAATTGAGCAAAATAGACAAGAGCATGAAGAAGCTCGGGATCGAATGGTACAAATATGACAAAGCAATCAATCATTTCAAACATGCCTACGAACATGCCCACAAGGCTGTGAAGAAAAAGCATGTGCTTCTTGCTGCCACTGCTTCATCTCCGCCTTTTGTGTTGATGTCCGCTGTAGGCCCAAACCCTTTCCACGAAACCACCGCTATTCGCTACCAATTGTCGGGTGCTGGAAAGACGATTCCTGTCTGTCTAAACATATATGACCTCACAGGCAGAGTTATAAGGACTCTTGTGGATGAGCGCCAGGATCCGGGAGAGTACACAGTTCAGTGGAGGGGCAAGGATAGGGATGGACGCCAGGTTGCAGGCGGGGTCTACTTCTATAGACTTACAGCCGGAGACTTGGTATCCACGAAAAAGATGGTTCTTATGCGCTGACAAGCAAGAGAGGTCGGATTGTAGCAACATTTGACTTGACAAACTTAGCGGGCATTACGTGAGATGATAGATACGCCTGGAAAGAAAGGGCGCGATGCCTAAAGGACAGAAAGTTGTGCTTGTAATAGGTGTACTGGGTCTCTTCCTGACTGATGTAGGTTTGCTTGCCCATGCAGAAGATATCCAGAAGAAACAGGAAAAAATCAACGTTAGACTCGTCTGGAAGAGGGCATATGCTGGTAAGCTCATTCCGGACCGCAAAACATTTCCCCCTCCAGAGATTCAGGCAGAGATAGAATCAGAAAGCACATCAGAGGTTGGGAGGCGGTTTCTGATAAACGCTCTGAGAGAGCAAGTAGCGAAACACGATCGGCTAGTCTTTTTTGAAAGTGGAAAGATAATGGATGTAAAGGAAGAAGGATATGGTTTCGTCTATTTCTCGCCCAATGGGGAATACATTGGTTTTGGGAGTGGAAAGAAGGGAATGACGGATGAGGAATTTGCCCAAGCAGATCCATTTGCCGGGTTGATGAGCCAGCTTGTTCTAATGACAAAGGAGGGCGAATTCTTATGGAGGAAGACCTTGGTGCCGAATAGGGTTAACATGCTTGAGAGCGGAGAGGTAGCTCTGGCGCGCTGTGGTGAGTTTCCAGTATCACCATGTCCTCTCTCAAAGATATATGGTCGCAGAGGCGAGTTGATCCTTGATTTTAGGAACAAACAAAAATCCACTTTGATGGCCGATCCAAAAGAGAAACCAATATTCCCACACTGGGAAAAAGCGACCAAGACCCTGTGGCTTTTTGCAGCCGAAGGCAAAGTGGTTCTAAGAACAAGCGCCAATGAGTTCAGTGATCCCTCAACTGTTTTCTATACCGAAAGGGTAATTCTGTCCGATGATGGGGACTATGTATTTCTCTATGGGCGGAAGTCAGGACAGAGATCTCCTATACCAGGTATTCAGTTCTTGATGGACAAGAAAGGTGAGATTATCCGCAAGTTCTCATTCGATCATCCTAAAGATTTTGACTTCTCACCTAATGGAGACTTCTTGGCTGTGATTGACAATGGGAAAAGTCTAGATTTTATTGAGTCTTCGACGGGAAGAACTCTGTGGCAAAACCCGAAGAAGAACAAAGGAAACCGTCTTTGGAGTGTAGCAGTCTCAGAAAATGGAGAGTTTATACTGTTGAACGGCAGGTTGAGGGCCGAAAAGAAATGGAGCGGTTTGCTGCTGAGTAAGAAGGGCGAGATTATCTGGCGCGAGAGACTGGGCCTGGCAGACGTTTTCATTGCCCGTGATGGTTCCTTCTTTTTCATTGCGGCGGGAGATTCTCTTCATTGCTATGCAATTGACTATTAGGGGTCAATGAACAATTCAGAATGGTTGAGATTCTTCCTCGGTGCTTGAAAGTTTGACCCGACTACGTCCTCTTGACTCCGCCGGGCTTCGCATTTTTCAGGTTTCAGCCCAGTGCTGAAGCCAACAACGCACGCCAGCTCTTGTATGCTATCCACCTCCAGCTTACCAACTAGATCTGCGATCATAGATCTACGCTCTCAGATTAGTTGTGCCAGATTTGTGCCGAATCATCACCAATAGATGTCTCGACCACTGTTGGGAAAGAATTTGACAACCGTCCACGAATGTGGGGAGGTTCCTTTGACTGAAGCTGGCAGGAAAGCGCTATGCTCGAGATGGGCACATACCGTTTGATGTGGAAGGGAATGGAAAGCAGATATGGATGGGATATTGAGCCACTCTCAGAGGAAACGGAGAGAAACAGATAGGCTCTGCCCAAGTCTCAGGCACCATTCCTTGACCCTACTACAATCTCAATCCTCTATTAGGTGAGCATCCATAGTCGCCTACAGCTTTTCCGCGTATACCATCCGTTCGGGTAGCATTGACACAAGCTTCCGCCCAGTCGGCTTCACGTACCGTTCGGCAAGCTCCTCGTAGCCGAGGTGTTCCAGCACGCGCCAACCGTACACGCCGAGGAAGTCAGCCACATCTTCGGGATCAATGCCGAAGAACCAGATCTTGTCGTTCAGGAGCATCCTTTTGTAGAGGTACTCTTGCCCGTAGATGACTTTTCCATCTATGAAGTCCTTGCGAATGTACGTGAATGCAAGGCGACTGCCCGCCGGCGCCTTGGCCAGGAAATCGAAGGTCGTCTGGATGCCGGCCTCAGTCAGATATTGTGTGACCCCCTCCAAGATGAAGAAGGTTTTCGTGTCGTCCGCGTAGCCATGTGAAGCTAGCACAGACCCCAGCTCTTCACGGTCAAAGTCAATCGGCACCAGGGTCACGTGAGCTGGGACCCCTCCGAGCACCTTTCTCAGTCTCGACCGCTTGGCATCGATATTCTCCGGCTGATCGACCTCCCAGACCGGGACTTTGGCCAGAGCCGGAAGCCGGTAAGCCTGAGTATCGAAACCAACCCCCAGGTTCACCACCGTCTCGGCTTGGCCGTCCACAGCGTCAGCCACTTTTTCATCGATGTAGCGCTTCCGGCACACGACCATCGCCCAGATACCGGGGGTTCTCCTCTCTGCTGCCCTGACCAACCAGTCCCTGGTCCAGGAAAACCGCATCAGCCGGACGTAGGCCCTCATGCCTAAGGGCAGGATCCGATAGGCCAGGTCATCGTTGATGATGCGCGTGCCCTCAGGAAAGTATTGCTCGATGGCGACAATGGTCGTCGGGCCTGATCCCGTTTCGGCTGCTTTCTGCGCCATTCTAACTCCTACGTTGATTTGTTTGGTGTATTAACCGCTAGGGACGGTGCATGACCCTCCGAATACTCCCTTCGGATTCCCTCAGAACAAGCTCAGGATTTTCAACCCTCCGACTCCACGAAGGATCTACGACTTTCTGACAAAATCTGCCTGCAAAAAACCGATACTGTCTGAGATTCTGACTTGCCTTTCCTTCCCGTAGTTGAACTCTACCCAAAATCAACAGCGTTGTCAAGCACCGTGTGACGCACAGACGGGCTGTGCGAGATCTGTACCAAATCATCACGAATAGATGCCTCAATCACTGTTGCGAAAGAATTTGACAATCACACCCGAATGTGGGAGAATTCTTTTGAGTGAAATGACAAGGCGCGGAACCACGACACACTGCTGGAATCTGTCAGGATGTTCGACTAGAGAAGGATCACACTCTGGGGATAAGCATTTGGACGTGATTGAAGCGGAGGTTTTGCCAAAATGCCAAGCACCGTCCCTAAGCAGATTGAGCCTGATACAACGTACGGATCCGCGTTGTCAGAAAAATAATCGATGCCCCAAGACAAATCGAGGGGATTACTGTACCACCCGTTTTTGCCGTCTGAAAGGTGGACGTGGTTATCCGACGCGTTATAGTCTGCTATCCACTCTCCGCAGTTGACCCACTCCCCGACAACGATACCTGGTCGCAGGTTCTCGACGTGGATGTACTCGTACTCACCGACCACCATGAGTTCACCACTAATCAAATCAACCCTGCCTGCTGACACAGGATGCACCCTATGATTAATATTTCCCTGGATGTCAATTCCACTGTGAAAACGCCAGGTAGTTCCTGTTTTGCGGAACTCACCAAAGGTTCCAGTGATATCGTGTTGCTCCGTATTGGGGTTGCACGGCCACGGGTACTTAGAAAATATAGGATAATCGTAGTAGACATATATGCTCCATTCGTCTATGTAGCCCACATCGTCTGGTGCTAGGTCTATTGCCCATAGACCCCACTCTTGATTTACATCGAGCCCATTGAACACTGTAATGCCGGTTTCCCCCCCATAGAGCCAACCGGAGCCCATTTCTTGATTGTGGAGCCTGTATAAATAGGGATTAGTGACATTCTCATCCTCAAGCTCGATTATCAGATCGCTCCAACACGTATGATAAACTGAAAATGACACATCAATCTTAGTAATCTCAGGTTCGTAGGGTGCTTCCCATATGTCTATTGGACTGTAAACCCAGTCATCATCATCGGGAATATGGACATCTGTCGGGTTCCAATAATACCCAAAGTATTCATTACATGGGCTCCTGTGCTGAGGCGCGGGGAGCCCTGAAGGTACACGCCACTTGCCGCTAGTGTGAAGGGCTTGATCGATTACCGCTACGTCAAACCCGCCTTCTCGCAACGTCACAAGCTGTTGTTCGGGAACCCGCCGCGACAGAACCCCTGGCCTCTCGCACTCCAGCCCCAGCGACGACAGCTCTGCAGCCTTCTCTGGGGAAGGCACGCGGATCTCCACATCGTAGACTCTTTCTTGTTTGACGTCGTATCCGGCGTTCATTGGCTCCGCAATGACATTGAACAGTCCGGTCCAACCAACCAAGGTGAGTAGGAGCAGAACCGCGACGCCCGTAGTGTACTGCCTTCGACCTGCCATGAGACTATCACCTCCTACCGTACTTGTCTATAGACATGTAGCCTGCCGCCCGCCGCCAAGGAGAATTCCTTGCCGTCCGCTGACAAGCTGATCTTTGCGAATTCAGTCGGCTTTATGTCCGCGAATTGGGCCTGCCAGAGCTTCCTGCCGTTGAAGTCAAGCAGGACTACCGACCCGTGTTCGATGAGCCCCACAACACGCCCTTGTTCTGCCAGGTCGAAGTCTCTCAGGGCCGCGTTCGTATCGTAACGAAACATTTCCTCGCCGGAGGGCAGACTGAGCAGGACAACCCCCTCTCTGGGGTGGAGGAGAACAACATGTTCCTGCGTGAGTGAGAATTTGACCTGCGTGGGAGAGAACCCTTCCATTCTTCTGATCATTCCGCCCCTTGAGTCTAGAAGATAAGTCACTCGCTTGTCGCGGCCTTGCGCCCTGGCATCCGGTTCTCTGAAGGAGGAGACTGTGTATGAACCATCTCTTGAAACTGATACACAGGAAGGTTGGGTTAGCTGGTCTTCGGGCATGAATCGCCAGAGCTCGTCTCCTTCCAAATTGTAGGCTACGACCTCATTCATAGCTATCGGGTCGCTTTCCTCCGTTCTGTGTCTGGCGACTTGGAGGAGTAGATACTCCCCGTCTTCGGAGATGTCAAGATTAGTTGATATCAGTGACTCGTCATCTTCGCGGGCCTTCAGCCTCCGGATCAACTTTCCATCTCTCGCATGGAATGACAGCCACAGGTCGTCGAGTTCCTCAACCCCTACGGAATTCCCGACATCAGAGACGATCATCCAGCTTGAGAACCCTTCCCACAATGCGGGGACCTCGATCTCGCCCGTCTTCTGCCCAGATTTGTCAAAGACTTCCCACCTCCCTCGCGGTCCCTTACCGCGGTCCTTGCCAGGCCGAAACAATCCGACGTACTCTGAATGTTTTGAAACAATTGCCCCCGCCAAGTCCGGTTGAACGGCAGACACAGCCAAGGCACGATCGAAGAACCAAGTCTCAGCTACGAGCTTCTTCCCAGTGCTAGACTCCTTCCGAAACCTGCCCAATACGGGTCTGGCTGCCTCAGTCTCGGTCTTTCGTCCCATGTAGACATCCCAGATGCCCTCGTCCAAAGTAGCCTTCTCCACGATCCCGAAGCTGGTCAGTCGCAGGTCATATCCTCTACTTTCCAGTTTGGAGAGCAACTGCTCGGATATCCAGACTACCAGCGAACCCGGCCCCTTGCACTTAATCCCAAGTGAGCACAGTTCACGGGCTTTCTCGGATGAAGGCACGTAGACACTCACACAAAGGGGCCCCTTCTCAGGCAACTCCCTTCCTGTTTTCCCGCTCTTCGGCGGGGCACCAGGTGTTCCGTAGATTGCCCCGCAAAGGCTGACCAGAACCGCGATGCAGACAAAACAACGCCCAAGCCCTTTCATCGTTCGCCAACCTCCTCTTTGAGTGTTCCCATCCGACGACAAGTACTTCTGAATTCCAACTTGGAAGCGACGTGTCGTCCAAATACGCCGAGGTGGAAGAGTACGACGCCATGTCGTCATTCCTCCCCTGACCTGCGCTGCGTCCTTGCCGCATCGGAGCAGAGCCGTCATGCCAGTCTCACTTAATCAGTATCGCCTTTCTTGTGAGCTCCGAGCAACTACTTGAGGAAACCCTAGGGACGGTGCTTGGCATTTTGGCATTTTGCCCTCAAAGATAATACTCTTGTTACTTCCTATGAATGATTATATCCCATCCCAAGGCCAGAAAACACGAAAATCGAAGATCGAAAATAGAACCAATAACCAACCTACGAAGGCGAAAATCGAAAATCGTCGGAGATCCTGAGCAAGGTCGAAGGGAAAATCGACACACACGAAATCACGAAACCCCTTACCCATGTCCTTTTTCCACATCTGCTCATCTGTTCATGTGCTCAATTGAGCATATGAGGATGTGAGCGAATGAGCGCAGCTCTGATGTGTTGATATGTTGACAATTGTGCACATGTCGACGGGTCAGCTAGTGGGTTGGGGGGCTGTCCCCATGCCCGCTCCTTTCTTGGGTTAGTAGTCTACCGGATGTTGATCAGTTCCATCCGGCCTTATCAACCAAAGTTTACCATCTCTTCCGTCTGAAGATTCTTCCTCGGTGCTTGACAGTTTGACATTTGTTGTGCCTGAAAGATGTACGCCGGATTCGCGCCAAATCATCACGAACAGATACCTCGATCACTGTTGTGAAAGAATTTGACAACCCTTGGTGGATGTGGAAGCATTCTTTTGAAGGAGACGACCGCGGTGCAATGGTAAGGCATCGGCCCGAGATGCGATGCAAGAATCTCTCAACATATTCGATTATCAAGCTCAGTATGCTCCACGCTGGATGCCCAGATACTGGGAGGGACCCCTCAGATGCTAACCGGCCTACTCATGGGTGCGGGGGCCTCATATGAACTCGGGATGCCACTGGTATGGGACCTCACTGCTCAGCTACGACAATGGTTGACACCCGAGAAGCTTTGGCAACTCAATGTGTCGTGGCGGTCGCGTGGCGGGGGATATCCCGACCGCATAATAGCAGATTTTGTGCCGCTTCTTGTCAGACCAGACCTCCACTACGAGAGTCTACTGGGCCATCTGGAGACACAGTATCGCCGGGCATCGCACTTACGACAGCATTATCACAGCCTGTATCAGTGGCTGGTTGACATAGTCTATCATATCCTTTACCTCAGACATATCAGGGGGGAACCGGTCATTCTCGCAGCGATGCGTTTCTTCGACGGACTGGCCGGTCTTGCGGAGCAGAGCAAGCCATTATGGGTCTTCTCACTCAACCATGACGTTCTCATCGAATGCATTGCTGTCCGTCACGGCATACACGTATGTTCGGGCTTTCAGGATGGTATCATTGAATTGCCGCGGCGAGACCGCGCCGGCACAGAGGTTGGGCGCCTGAGAGCCGAGGTCATGACGGGTAGCCGATTTGAAAAGACTGGGCTCTTGTTTCTACGGCGTGGCAGTCCGGGTATCAACCTCTTGAAGATTCACGGCTCGCTCGATGTATTCGCGTTCAAAGACGGCAAAGACCTCTTAAAACTGCTTCCCATGGATTCGAGCGTCGAGGGGGTGATTGCATCCTTGCGCGCAGCCAACGAAGAGCTGCTTTATGTGGACTCGGCCCGTCCAAATGAGCCCGTAAAGGTGACGAATGAAATCGCGTACGCGGACGACTCTGGCGAAATGCAGTTTCTACGTCGGTCGCTGCTTGCAGGCATGTTCAAGTTCGATCGCAGTGCTAGTCAAGTGTTACCCATCCGGCTACTGGACTCTTTTCGTACAAACGTCAACCATGTTACGCACTTGGCCTGCGTCGGATATGGCTTCGGAGACATCCATATCAATCAAATCCTCCGTGGTTGGCTGGAATTCACTGCGCAACGGCGGCTTGAAATAGTAGCCCCAGGCGCCAAGGATATCCCTCAATGTCTCCTTCATCTGGCGCCCCAGGTAATGCTCACAAGCTCAACTACGACGGACTACCTCGCACAATTTGCTGCCACACCGCTCTCGGAGGAAGAAAGAATAGCCAAGGATTCCTGGAACTTGTTGAGGGAGGCCCAACGTAAGGACAAGGGCTATGCGTGATTGTGACACGAGAGGTAGGCGGTGCACAAGGACAGGGTCTCTACGCTGAAGATCGTAGATCGACGACTGAGCATTCAACACTTCATTCTCCGTTGGTTCTCGGGTCTCTGGGCTCGATCACTGCTGCGAAAGAATTTGACAACCGTCCGCGAATGTGGAAGAATTCTCTTGACCGAAGTGGCAAGACACGGAATCAACATAGACTTCGGGAATCCGTCAAGATATCAGATCAAGTAGATTAGCATACATTGGGTTGGCCCAAGGAAGATGAAAGACTGGAACGGAAAAGACGTTGCAACCGCAAAGAGCAAGGGCGGGGTACTGGTGCTCGCTCATCCGCTTGACAACCTGATCTCCACGGGATGTCTTCCGTGGCCCCCGCCGGAGGTCGTTCAGAAGCTCTACCAGAGTCGGCAGGTTCGAGCATTTGGCGAAGACCAACTCAAAATCTTCCGCCGCTTTGGGCTGGGGTATTACAGCGATTTACAGTCGATTCACAGTGAAGATGCTATCACATGGTCTGTTTTCGGTACCGTTGCACGGGCAGAGCGAAGTGAAAGGGAGAATTGGCTTGCGGACCTCTTTCAACTCCTCAGGCTTCCTGAGGCATCACCCGACCACGCGGACATATTTCTGTGGCGGAGGATTCCGCATCCCGACACCCTTGTTCCTGGCGGTCCAGAAATCGATGTTGGCATCATAACTTCCAATGCGCTGGTCCTTGGAGAGGCCAAATGGAAGTCGCGCGTGAACGCGACCCAAGGGAGGGAAAAGGACAAGGACCAGATTCAACTGCGTGTCGAGTTTCTGCAGAAATACGGGCATCGCCTCTTTCCGAGAATCCCCCTGCATGCAGTGGTCGGCGTCAGCCTCCTCCCCGATGCTTTCGCTAAGACAGTGCCTGAGGGGGTGACATTCAGGTCGGTCACGTGGGAAAGCATTTGCTCTCTTCCCTCTCATCCCCATGCCGCCGAACTGCAGCGATACTTTGAGTGGAAGAGAAGACTCATGATGCCGAAGCACAATCGGATTGAAAGCGGCGAGAAATAGGGAGCGATTTTGGTCCAAGCTCTGGAAGATACTTAATGTCTCTTGGGTCTTTGGGCTCGATCACTGTTGCGAAAGAATTTGACAAGCGCCCGCGAATGTGGAAAGATACTCTTGAACGAGGCAATCGCGGTGCCAAGCGTTACGCCTTCAATTGTCAAAAGATCAAGTCGGAGATCCTTCGAGTATTCGGAGCCTGTCCTTCGTAGCTCGTCGGAGTTACGGAGGGGGCACCGTCCCCAGTTTTCCACCCTTTGTTAGCCTAAGTGTTCGATCAAGATTTTTGTTCCAATTCCAATCAGAACCAAACCGCCGAGGATTTCCATCTTGTTCCCGAAAACATGCCCCAGTCTATTGCCGGAAAAAACACCTATAAATGACAGAACGAATGTCACTACCCCAATTATGACTATTGGAGTGACGACCGACACACCGATGAACGCAAATCCAAAACCCACTGCCAACGCGTCAATGCTGGTAGCGACTGAAAGCAGCAACAGGACATATATGTTCAAGTAGTCGTACTTCCTCTCCGACGGTGCTGGTCTTCCTGACTCGTAAATCATCTTGGCACCTATGAAACTCAGAAGTGAAAACGCAATCCAGTGGTCTATACCTGAGATGAAATTCGCTAGGCCCATACCTGACAACCACCCCAGCAGCGGCATGATTCCCTGAAATGCTCCAAAGAACAATGCTATTCGAAAGGCATCTCTCACCTTCAACTCTCTTATTGCTACTCCGCCGGAAACGGATACGGCAAATGCGTCCATCGCCAAACCGAATGCTATGAACAAAATGTCAGCAATCTGCATATCCAGCTTTCCAGGTTAACCTGCAGAACTTGGGTTGGTTCCCCCGCATTCCCCGATGCTTGAGCTCGAGTATAGCATGAAGAAAAGGGTCCCGCCATCCTTCTCCTCACGGGTTCTGTGGTGATCGTTCTTTGGCCATGCGCAACAGTTTCAAGGTCCTCTGTGAAGACCCGATTACCGGTACACCTAGTACGTAAACCTCAGGCCGGGAATGCGCAACAGCCATGAAATCCGGAGCCCTTGCGCATGTTCTTGCATCTACCATTAGCAAGATCGCGGCCATGGGCTCGCCCACTCTCTGCTGGCGATTTGAGTTCGAGCACTGAAACACTAATTTTGGGCAGCTTATAAGACCGTAGAAGATAGACGTAGCTCTGCTTTTTGCTTGTAAGACTGCTTCCAAAATGCAAAAATACTGAAGGCCGGACCTGCGCGGAGTCAACCAGGGGCATACGCTGGCACCGGCAGAGGATGAAATAGATGGCTAAGAGTCCGTTGATATTCGTCATAATATCTGCCTCCCTATTTGGCATCAGCCCGCCTCTCGCCAAGCTGCTTGTTACAGATATTCCACCGGTCGCTTTGGCCGGACTTCTATATCTTGGTGCATTTGGTGGTCTGTCTCTTTATTCTTTCGGAACAAGAAAAAGAGCGACTGATCCCAGCAGAAGGGCGGCACCACTGGAAGGAAAGGATTTGCCCTGGTTGGCCGGTGCGGTACTTACCGGGGGAGTGGTAGGGCCAATAAGCATGATGATAGGATTAACGCTTGTTTCAGGGTTCTCCGCGTCACTACTTCTAAATCTGGAAGGACTCGCCACCTCTCTGATTGCTGTTTTCCTCTTCAAAGAGAATGCGGGAAAACGATTATGGTTGGCGCTTGTATGTATGACCATAGCGGGAATATTCTTGACCTGGGATCCTGGCCAAAGCAAATTCAGTATAGCGGGACCGGTGTTGATCGTCTTCGCGATGGTGTGCTGGGGAGTAGATAACAATCTAACCCGCAACATTTCCGACAAAGATCCCGTACAGATTGCCAGGATCAAAGGTTTGGTGGCCGGAACAATATCCCTTTCAATTGCTTTGATCCTCGGGATGAATATGCCACTTGACCATAGGATCGCATTGGCCCTGTTACTCGGATCGTTGAGCTATGGTATTAGCTTGGTGTTTTTCATCAAAGCACTTGAGCGACTAGGTTCTGCCAGGACTGGGACTTTCTTCAGTTTTGCACCTTTTGTTGGGGCTGTAGTCTCCCTTATCATACTCAGGGAATGGATCGGATGGGTTGTTTTTCCAGCAGTAGGACTTATGATCGTTGGGGTATGGCTAATAGGTACGGAAAGACATTCGCATCTTCACCTTCATAGAGCGATAATACACACGCATTCGCACACACAAGGTGACGTACATCACATGCACGACCATGTCGAGAAGATTCAGAAGCCGCATACCCACGAACACACCCACGTAGAAGTGTCTCACAGCCATGTTCATTGGCCAGATACCCACCACAGACATGGACATGGAACGTCCGTAGGGGATTGATCTCGGTCGCTGCAAGATGCGATGCAAATGTGAAGCGCAAACTTTGTATGTATGCAAGAAGCGGAGGGAATGTCGAGCAGTGTCTTTCGGGACGCAGAGTAGCTGTGCCAAACTAAAACCTATGAACACGAAAATAGAAAACGAAATAGGGCCACGCCATAGCAGAGGGCGTGAGGCATATTTCGCCGTGTTTACTCTTTCTTAATGAAAACTCTGGGGACGGTGCTTGAGTGCGCCGAGAAGCTCTTTAGCTCTTGCCGGTGTGAGTCCG
>SOJN01000111.1 GCA_004376575.1 candidate division TA06 bacterium
TAACCGGAGCATCATAGAAAGGAGGTGCAACAATGGCTTCTGCTGTTGGCAAGAATGGAAGGTCTGAAATTTCACCGTTGCCCCTCGGTTTGTCGCCAGGGCGTAGTTTGAATGACGTAATGCCAAAGCTAACAAAGAAAATTCTCGTTATGTGAGTTACGTCAAAAGTGGAGTCCAAGGGCATCGTCCCGAGGATAATAAGCAATGAATAAATCGAATGAAGGTACATGTGAGATGTGCGGACACTATGTGGATGTCAGACAAAAGGCCCATATTGCCGCTGAGGGCAAGAAAACAGGGAGCAACCTGTTGATGCTTTGTCCCTCATGCCACGTGATGTTTGACACCCGCCTAAAACCAAAGATTTTCAAGGCACTGAAGAAACTGAATGTCAAGAATCTCCCGAAGTCGTGGAAGACGTCTATTTATGAACAAGCTGCCAAAGCTTCGGAAGCGGCTCGAGGAAAGAAGCCCTCATAATAATGGCACACACAGGGAAGGCAACCGAAGATAAATTCGAATCTCAACCAGTTTCGTGTTTTTCGATCTAAGTTTTGCAATCAACGTTCTGAGTTACGAAGGGACCCGGTTCCCAGGTTTCCCTTGTTAGGAGGTTAGCAAGATGGTTGTGCTTGGCAAAAGGAGGCATGGAGACCCGATAATCATCGGACCAGACGAATCGATTACAAAGCCAAGGCGGATTCCCTTTAGTGAGAAGGCCTTTGAAGAAGGATGGCTGCAAGACCTTATAGAAGCGAACCCTGAAGTCTTACCTGTGGCCGACATAGAGCCTGTTTTTGCCCCCGCGATTTCTGTCGGAAGAGAGGTACAGACAAATGTTGGCCCCATAGACAACCTTTTCATAAGCCCTCAGGGCTATCTGACTATCGTCGAAACAAAACTCTGGCGCAATCCGGAAGCCCGGCGGCAGGTTGCCGGTCAGATCATAGACTACGCCAAGGAGGTCCGCCGGTGGTCCTTTGAAGACCTAAATCAACGTGTTCGCACTTACAACAAGAAGTGCGGGAAGGCCGACATCAGCATCATAGACACACTCCGAACCATTGAGCCAATCGAAGAGGACGAAGAGCCAACGATTGTGGATGCAGTAAGCCGCAACATTCGGGATGGCAGATTTCTGCTCCTGGTGGTAGGGGACGGAATTCGTGAAAGCGTCGAGGAGATGGCTGAATTCCTTAACCAGACACCGCAGTTGTATTTCACTCTGGCGCTTGTAGAACTGCAAGTCTATGAACTCCAGGGCGACAACGACAGATCCCTACTGGTAATTCCTCAAATCGTGGCTAGAACAAAAGAGATCACCCGCGCAGTCGTGGAGATCCGTGGCAAAACCGAGGGCATCAGCGTGACTCTTCCACCCGAACCTCCACCGACCACTACTGGCACGATAAGTCAAGAAGCCTTTTTTCGTACCCTCAGCGAAAATGTGGAGTCAGACCTTGTGGCTTATGCACGCAAGATGATTAATGACATGGAAGATCTTGGTTCCGATGTTGTTTGGAAAAAGGCTAGCTATGTCGTGAAGATCTCCGATCCATCCGGAAGTGGCGAGCTCTTTACTCTTTTTTGGGTCGATAGGAATGGCATTGCCCGCACTTTCTCCAAGTGGTTACCCAATCAACTCGAGAGGATCCTGGGCCTACCTGGCTCAAAACAGATAGCGATGAACTTCCTGGACAAATTCGCCGAGCTATCTCCCGGATACGAAAAGAGAAATAAGAAGAAACTATCCCTGGATTCCTCATTTGATCTAGTGGTACCACTCAGTGAACTTCAGGAGAATCACAAGAAACTGTGCTCAATAGTTGAATATATCATCAAGGAACTCAGTGAGCTGTCGGAAAAATCACACTGAATCTTCTCTGCCTCACGAAACACGGAAGAGGACATGCTCCGTACATCGAACGCTTGACAGGGGTGGAATAGGTGGGTAGCTCTGTCAGCACCCAAGAGATTCGTATCTATCACACGTCCGACTGGGAACCGAATCAAGGAGGTGAAAGCAGAAAGGATAATTGGCAGTCGACTCGCCTCAGAAGAGAGTATCTGTTTGATGAATTGGATGATATGCTCACACGGATACTTGAGACTCCCCCACATATCCTCCTGCTTGCCGGAGACCTGTTTGAGGGTAGTAAGATCTATGGGTCAGTACTCGCGGACTGGACGCGTGAGCAGTACGAACGGCTTCTCGACAGATTGGTGTCTTTGCAGAAGAAGCATGTGCACATATTCTATGCCCTTGGCTCACACGATATTGCCGCGTGGCGGAGCACCCCCGGCTGGAGGTGGTGGACAGAATTTCCAGGCACGATTCTCGGTAGGCCAGAAGGTGAGATCCTGCGTAATGTCGAAGTTGGTGGGCATACCGTTATTGTGCTTGGATTTGGCTCACTCGGTGGCTCCTTCGAGCAGAAGGGTTCGCGCAAAGGAGACAAGGCACGTAGGCAGATCTACGCCGGGCACATCGATGGATTTCTCAGGGATTCGCATGAGTGGTCCGATTCTCCCACCATCTTGATATCTCTTTCATACTACAAATATGGAAGTTGGTGGCGGGACAAGCCGGTTCATTACGTAGCCCTAGGTGGCCTTGAGACAGGTGTCCACAAGATTAAAGCTGATGGGGCTAGACGGAGCAGGAAAAATCTGAGGGAACCATTCAGGACTGCTTTGGGCTGGGGAGTAATACAAGGCCCGCCGGTTGGATTTTCGCCGCGCCATAAATACCCCAGGATTTTCAGCATCACGGAGATCGTCCTTCGGAAAGGGAATCAAAGGTGGACAGCTTCCGAACCGCAATTTCTTCATCCCGTCAAACTCACAAAGGTCTGCTGGAACTACGTTGAAACAGCCGACGGCGCATGATAGATTCGCACGTAGATTCGGAGTGAAATCGAGGTTCGTCCTCAGGCCACGGACCAATCATTTGCATCCAAACCTCCTTAAGCGCCTAACCTCGAAGCGGAAGAGCTCACCGCCCGATATTGCTTTCCTCACAATCGATGCCTTCCGTTTTACACTGTCCTGCGATCCACAGATCCTCTTAATCTCCTTCTCCAAATCATCATACAATTCCGTCTTGTCAATTCTGATATCTTGCAGCCATATTTCAAGATTGCCTCTTGGTGATATGGCCTCTGTAAGCGTTTTCAGATCTTTTCCATAGTCCACACCTTTGGGGCTTGAATCATGAAACACTTGGTACAGAACGACCACCTTGTCGGATTCCTGGGTGCACGCAGAGGCGGTCCGATGTAACATCTGATACACAACGTTGTCGATGCATCCTATCCCACTGCTTCTCGGCACAACGCATCCTTTCCAATGCTTCAGAACTCTCTGCCTATTCTCTATGTTCCCCTGCGTGCGCCACTGGCACACGGTCTGGTACCTGCCCTCTTTCCATTTTCCTTCGATCGCAAGAGATATTGGTTTTGAACAATACATCACGTCCGTAAATGACGGTTTACTTCTTTCGCTCGCTGATTTGACAGGATACTCAAAGCATAGTCTGCTGGGTTCAGCGAATTCAGCATGGATTCCCTGCAGGATAGCCCTTATTCCCGCAGCAGAATCTTTCCAATAGCATAGGAGAGGAATGGTAGAACAAGTGAGCCGGCTTAGGTCAGAATCAGATATTCTGTTCAAGATATCCGAGAAACATTTAACCTGCAGCTTCCCAACGCAAAGTTCCATGATTACTCCCCTCTGTCGGTACTTGATTCAAGAACGCGAAAGATAGAACCATATTGACAACGAATGGGCTCGGTGCTATCTTAGGACAACTGATCGGACAGAGCAACGTATTTGTAACACTAAAACGGGCAATTTGCGAAGACGACTGTCGGGAATGGAACTCCAGTGACTTCATCCAGAATATCAGGCACTGCGCCTTGGACTTCAGTGCGAGGTGCATCCAAATTCGAGAATCAAACATATTCGAGGGAGACCGCAATCAATGAAGGGATATATCGTTAGAGCAGGCGGTGGGCAGTTCGTGGGCCACTTCCTCAAAGGTGATTTTGCAGGCATAGGATGGATTAAGGCCGGGGATCTAACTGGCTTAACACTCGACCAGATGAGAGAGCAACTGAAAAAGACCTTTGGTGGTAGCCCCGGACAGATCGGCGCGAAATTGGGAGCTTTCAGGAAATTTGTTCTGGATATCCAAGAAGGAGATTGGATACTCACTCCGGATCTACCCAGAAGCCGATATATAGCCGGACGGGTTAGGTCAGGAGTCAGATACCAGGAGAAACCGAAAGATGGTTGTCCCTATAAGCATAGAAGATCAATAGATTGGACGATCCAAATTCCAAGAGATGAGCTGAGTGATTCTCTCAAACATAAGCTAGGATCGCTGCAAACCATCTTTGAGATAACGGCACACCTTGAGCAAATCCTTGAGAAGGAGCAAGGCCTGCCAGTGGATCCAGAGAAAATAGTCGTAGGAGATAAACTGAGGAAGAAATTGCTGGAAAGACTTCGGTCTATCGAACCAAAGCGCTTTGAGGCTTTTGTTGGAGGTCTCCTAGAAGTGCTGGGGTTCACAGGAGAGGTTACACAATATGTAGGTGATGGAGGAGTAGACTATCAAGGTACACTTCTTGTTTCAGACATTCTGGAAGTCCCAGTCAAAGTACAGGTTAAGCGTGTGAAAGGTGCTGTCGGCGCCCCAACCGTTCGCATGCTCCGGGGGACACTTGCCCAGGATGAGTTCGGAATCATTATGACTACTGGGCATTTTCCCGCCTCTGCTCGGCAAGAGGCTGCACGTGCAGGTCTGAAAACCATTGGGTTGGTAGCCGGAGAAAGACTCATGGAGTTGGTCCTGGAGAATTTCGAAACTCTCGATCCCCAATATCGCCGTATCCTTGGGCTCAAGCGAATGGTTGTGATGCAATAAATAGTGTCTTATCTGAGTATCTATCTAGAGAACCGCTCATGAGAAGTGGCGAGAATATCGTCTCTGAGGAAAAAATGTCAAAATGTCAAGCACCGTCCCCAAGGTTTTTGTACATATGTACATATGTGAAAGTGTGAAAATGGGAGTTGGGCGGGACATTGACTTTGTCAGCGGGGTGGGATAGAATCGCTCATGAGGAGTCACGAGAATGTCGTTTTTGAGGAAACGGGCGTTGGACAATAAACCGACAACATGCAATTTTCAAGCCTCAATACCAAGTCCCATCCCAGAGGGGGTGAGTTATGAGTAGCTATGCTGAAAGCTTTGCAGTACAGAATGTGCGGCGCCTCATCTGTATCACAATCTCTGTTCTGATGCTTCTTATGATTGCTGGGCTAACAGGCTCAGTTTATGCATCAATGGCGCTTGACATCGATGGCGACGGACGTAGTGAGACTGTCAGTTTTGAAGATGGATGTGTCGTGCTTCGGAACACCAGTGGCAAGATTATGCTGCTTCAGGAAACGGAGCGTGATTTGTCCCCCGGAAACAGAACGACGACTGGCAACCGCGACGAGGTGAGATGGCAGTTGTGGAAGTGGGGACCGATACAATCCCTGGTGATCCACCATGCTATGGGGGGCAATGCTTACTATGAAGATGTATTTGTACTATACCAAGGGCCGAATGCACGACCAGTCCTCTCTAAGATTTCAGAGTCAGACAAAAGAGGGGAGCTAAAAGACCTCAATGACGACGGGAAGCCGGAGCTAGTGATTTATGCGACTGAGATTATTGCCCCTGATAAGTTGCCCGATGGAAGACTAGAGTCAGCTTTCGGGATCGGGATCAATCAAAGTGGACTGAGTATGGCCGAGCAGGTTAGAGTTCCCTATGTGTTTACCTTCGCTACGACAGCAGGGACTCTATCAGTCCGTCCATGGAAATGTGGCGAGCTCTGCAAAAGTGCGGGTATTTACAGTGAGTGGATTTCCGGCCTCGTCTTTCTCATAAATAAATTGCCTTCAAGTAATGAAAGGAAAAGGGCCAGGAATCTGCTAAGGGCCATGGTAAGTCAGTCAATCTCGAGACCTGAGGGCTACCTTTACAACAGGGTGGTCGAGGTTTCGTCTAGCGGTACAAAATCTGCAAAGTTCCCTCTCGACAAGGGATTCAAAATAGCAGTCACCGTTGTTTCCCTCGACCCATTCAATGCAATCGACTTCTTCGTTCTTGATGAGCTAAATTACTTTAAGAGGAAATCTAATAGTAAGCACACGGCTGTTTCTGAGGCCAACAACGTGAGGGAGATCAAGGAATGGATCTATATCAATAAACAGGGGACATATTACTTCGTGGTTGAAAGCGACGCGTTCCTGTCCAGTACGGATGTAGCCATTGTGATCAGAAAACTTGAACGGGATCCGGAGTAGTGCAGACCCAAGTCGTCGAGTCTCTGTCCGAGGTTATCCGGCGGAAGATCGGCAAAGCGCCCACAGGTGTCAGAATGTCATGCACCGTCCCTTGTGCCCTTGAGGAGGGCGGCCAATGAAAGTTCGAAAAATCAAGAGTCTTAAGTATCGCTGCTTTACTGATTTCTCCTGGCCCGCTAGTCTTGCTGAGTTTGCCCGTTACAACCTTCTATATGGTTGGAATGGCTCTGGGAAGACAACCTTAACCAATCTTTTCAGAACCATGGAAAAGCGGGAGTCGCTGGCTGAAGGCGAGGCTAAGGTTGTGGTCGAGGGACGCACAATAGATCTGAACGGTATTTCAACAGAAACAGCTTTGCCTCAGGTTCGCGTTTTCAATGAAGCCTTCGTTGATGAAAATGTCTTTACAAGTCATGGTTCGGTTACGCCTATCTTTCATCTGGGTGAAAAAAACATCGAAAAGCAGGCCAAAATGGATGAGATGAAACTGCAGAGAGAGAAGAAGCGTGAGGAGCTAGCTGAGAAGCAGAAGATCGCATCGGAAAAGAAGACCGGACTGGACAACTATTGTAGGGACAGAGCCAATAATACCATAAAACCTCTTCTGAGCTCGTCTGGGAGCAATCCTTACAATAACTATAATAAGACCCATTACAGAAACAGAAGTGAAGAGTTATTGAAAGAGAAAGAGCCATCCGTATATGAACTGGGCGATGCTGAGGCGGACAAGTTGAAAAAGCAGAAGGAGGCAACCCCCAAGGAAAGCATTTCAGAAGTGTCTTTTGCTTTTCAAGATTTGGAGTTGTTGCATACGGAAGTGAAAAGTATTCTTGAACAGGCGGTTGTAGGCGAAGTTCTCAAGGAGTTGAAAGAGAATCAGGAATTAGCTGACTGGGTGAAGTCGGGACTGAAGAAACACCAGAAGGAAGACACTGAAACCTGTCTATTTTGTGGGCAAAGGTTGCCGGAAGGGCGCATGAAGGAGCTCGAGGCCCACTTCAACGATCAATTCATTTTGCTCACCTCGAACATCGATCAGAAGATTGAATCTCTGGAAAAGCAAATAGTTGCTTGCGACGTATTGAATGTTCCAGATGAGGCGAAACTGTACGACCATTTGACAGCGTCATTTGAAGGCGCGGTGTCTGAACTGCGCAAACAGATCTCTCTGCAGAGAATGGCCCTGGAAGAACTGGGAAACGAGCTTCAAGCAAAGAGAACCAAATTTTTTCAATCGGTTCCCTCAACGTTTGCTCATCCGAATATTGATAAATCAAAACTGAACGATGTTAACGAGATCATTCTGCAGCATAATAAGGAGAGCGAAGATTTTGACAGGAGTATTATGAATGCCCGCGAGAAATTGGAGAAATCGCTAGTTGCTAAATCGCTTCCAGAGTATTCGGAAAAGAAGAAAGCGATTGAAGAAGCGTCGAAAGCCAGCTGTCGAATCCAAAACGAAGTTGATACGCTGATTCGGCAAATCGAGAAACTGGAAACAGAGATAGTTGAGCATCGTAAACCTGCAGAGGAACTCAACGATGATTTGACGAACTATCTTGGACGGGACGATTTGGAATTCAAGGTAATGGACACCGGGTATCAGATATTCAGAAGAGACCAAATTGCGGATTCACTGAGTGAGGGAGAAAGAGGTGGTATTGCTTTCCTATATTTCTTGAAATCACTTAGTGACAAAAACTTCAATCTCAAAAATGGAATTGTGGTGATCGATGACCCAGCATCTAGCTTGGATTCGAACGCTCTCTTCTATGCTTTCAGTTTTATGAAGGAGCGGACAAAAGAAGCTGGGCAGATCTTCATTCTCACGCACAATTTTCCGTTCTTTAGACAAGTGAAGAACTGGTTCCATCACCTCAAGGGACAGAAGAAAAGGGACATCGAAGAAAGACCAGCTAGATTCTACATGGTTCAGTGCGAGAACAAGGGCGACGGTCGTTGCTCTATGATATCCGAAATTCCTCCTCTGCTGGAAAGATACGAATCAGAATATCATTATCTATTTAGTCTAATATTCTGTGAATCCCAAACGCAGTGTGATGGGAATTTGGAGAATTACTACCACCTGCCAAATGTGGCACGCCGGGTAATTGAGGCCTTCTTAGCATTCAAGCGCCCAGGATATGCCGGTGACCTTGGAAAGCAATTAGATTCCGTGGACTTTGACCCAGAAAAAAAGACCAGAATCCTACGTTTCCTTCACACCCACTCGCATAAGGGACAGATCGCCGAACCTGAACACGATTTCTCTATATTGTCCGAGACGCCGAAAGTCCTCGCGGATATTCTTGCCCTGATCAAATCTGAGGATGAAAGGCATTATGAGGAAATGAAGTCACTCATTATTGTAGAACCTGCGGAGGTAGAAGATGTATAGGGACGAAGGTCAAGTATTCATCCTCCGAGAAACGAGAACCGCATCATGAAGAAGACCTAGGCAGGATTCAATCGGACAAGACTGACATGCATATACCTAAAGAGCTACGATGGCCCCGGCGCTCAGACCGTTCAGCCGATGCTTGCGAGCGGTCAAGCTCTGACAACACTTTATCCGGCAAGGTCATTTTTGATCTGCTAGGAGCGAAATGCAGAGCTCTAGCGTCTGAGATTGGAAAGCTGCGATCTAAGGGGGGGCGAGATTATGTTCCGGTTGACAGACCCAATTGAAGGGAGTATGATTGGGGGCGAGTAGTAGTGCGTGTGGGTCAGGTGGCGGCTAAACACAAAGGAAGGGTGTATCGAGAAGTGAGGTGGTCCAGGTGACTGACGAGGCTTTTATCCAAGAGGTGAAGAAAGAAATGCGGGCGTTCGAGAGCCACGCTGTTACGTCTACTGGTGACAGGTTTGCGGTTTGGTTCGCCTGCAGATTCCTGGATCTTGATCCAGGAGACGTGGTAAACAGGTTCCACATAGGCTCTGCCGGAGATGAAAAAGCCGATATTGGGATTGTCGACGATCAATTCCCCACGAAAATGATAATCCAGTGCAAATATTCAGACAGTCCTCTTACGAAGAACTACGGGAAGAACGAGATTGATGAGGTTCTTAACGCAAGACGACGGGTGGACACCGCACCGGAGGATGGCAACGAGCGAAGACGTCAGTTTGTCCAAGACTTCAGGGGAAGCAAACTGCCGGAGAAAGTCATAATAGTGGCGTTCGGCGGTTTCACGACGGCACCGAGGAACAACGCCTACGAATACGCCCGCGCGAACGACGTACACCTGTATGACTTCGAGAGACTGAAGAGGGAGTACCTGCGAATCACTAACCCAACGGCTGCGATAAGGCCGAGAGAAGTATACCTACCGTTTGACGAAAACAGATTCTTTATGTTTGATGAAGGAAGTACGAAAGCGTATTTCATGATAATCCCCACAGAGAGTATATACGAGCTCGTACGTGATGTTGGGGACGGCATATTTGAGGAAAACCTTAGGTTTCAGCTTCCCAAAACGAGTCTGTCGAGTCTAATTGCTGGAGAAATCAAACGCACCCTAGAAGATAGGCCGATGGAATTTGCGGTACTCAATAATGGGGTCACATTCATCTGTGAGAGAGCAGAGATAAACACTGATAATTTGAAACTGGTACAACCACAGATTATCAATGGCTGCCAGACTGCATATGCCATCTTCGAGATGTACGAGTCCTGGAGGAAGGGCGGCAAAGAGACTGACACGCTGGTTTCATACCTTCCGACCAAAATCATAGAGACTGACATCAATGATGCGGAGCGAATTAGACGTATTTCCAATGCAGCGAATCTCCAGAACCCTATTACGTCTAGAAACAGGTACTCTAATGACGAACTCCAGAGAGAGCTTAGCAACACCTTTGTGAACGTGTCCAAGAAGATCTTCTATGACTATAAGGATGGGGGTTGGGGATCGGTGTTGAGAAGCAACACACAGAGTCTGTTCAAGGTACCTGGCGTTAGGGGTAGAGTATACAGAACTATCAAGAATCAGCTGGTTGGGCAGATATACCTTGCTCTGATGGGCAAACCCCAGATCGCAGGAAACCAGAAGGGGATTATTTTCTCTGATGAGAAATTCTACAATGCCGTGTTCAACTACCAACTGTCAAGCTCAGATCGGTTCTCTAGGATCGCTCTATCTCCGTCCAAAGTTATGCTGTCTTCGGGTGAAGAGAATTTCATAGACGATGTGCTGTTTGGATTTCGAGTATATAGGCTGCTAGAGGCGATGGGGCAGCATCTATACCCCAGGAAGATTGGGTCTTATAGTGTTGACTTGGAAGACCCCAATTATCAATACTACGAGAAAGTTGCTGTCAAGGAATTTGTCAAATACTGGCATTTCCACGTGATTCGTATGCTTCACGAGATAGTGTATCTGAAGACATCCGGCGACCCTGTACAGACATCCGAAGTGAGGAGAAACTTGGTCACTGATGAGTTCGACCTGTTCTTTAGCCCTGTGAAGAAGATAGCAACAGAGTTCAAAGTCGAAGAGAGACCACAGAAATATACAATTCTGGACATCGCAAATCCATCGGAGGACTTCCCGCTTTATGGGAAATGGATATCGAACCTCGAACAGGTGGTCTACGACGTTGTGGCCCCCGAACGAGTCAAGCCAGATTGGAAGGGATTCAACCATTTCTTTTATAAGCGAGAGGCAACTCTGGACGAAATTCGTAGGAAAGTAACGGATATACTGGGTGGGGTTGATTCGGATCTGAAGTTCCCGCTGGAATGATGGGCAGTGCGAGAGGGAGGAAGATGCGCAACCGGGCTCATGCGCCCCTCTTTGCTGCTAAAGACCGAGTGTGTTTCCCGCACTCGGCCATGTTCAATAGTCTAGAGTTCCCCTTTGTTGGCCTTTGCGACGAAGTTCTCCAGAGATACGATGGCTACTAGGTGAGCGTGTGTGAAATGGGGATCGAGGCCACCGCGAATGTAGAACTTCCTTAGCTTCCACCCTTCTCCACCTAGTACCAGATACGCCTTCTCGTATTTGCCATGCGAGGATTCAACCGCTTCGGCGAGGCAGATGACCTCAAAAGGCACTTTCTGCTCAGCAGTTCCCTGAACCTGCTGCCATTTCAGAGATATGAGAAATGCCTTTCCGCTCTTGTCTTTGGCCACTGCGTCAACTACGTGCTTTCCGCCGCCGAGACGCTCACCCACCTGTACTTGGCGTTCGCACTCGTAGTTCCCCTTAGCTAACGATGGCAAAACCATCATTTCCAGGACTCCTCCGGTTCCGGTATCGCGAGGGACCATGGTTCCGTTCCTTCAATGGCTAACGTCCATGCTCGAGACAGCGTATGTCAGTTAGCCATCAGTAGTTTAGAATGAGATACTCCTCTATTTCGCCTCTACCTGTTGCTTTGCAGTTGATTGCTCTTTTGGCAAGCACCTTCTCCAGCTTGAAACCTTTGTAAAGCTTCCGAACGAGTTTCGTGTGAGAATTGCTAAGCATAACCTTACAGCCACGTCTGTCCAATTCCTTGAAGACTTCTGAAAGCCTGCGCTGCTCGTCTTCACCAAAGGAATTGCTGGTGTAGCTGGTGAAGCTCGAGGTCTTGCTCAAAGGTTGATATGGTGGGTCGAAGTAAATGA
>SOJN01000112.1 GCA_004376575.1 candidate division TA06 bacterium
GCCAAAAGTGCGGTAGGACAGAAGGACGTGGCTCTCATAAGAACTCCTGATAATGTATCCTGGGTTTGCCTCGCCTATTGCTTCGCCATTTGGATAGTAGAGCAACAGCTCAGTTCTGTCAAACCACATTCACTCACCAAATTCCCAGCTCTCTACACCTGCATATGTGAACATATGTATCCTTGCTCGGTGCTTGACAGTTTGACAGTTCTATTCCAGTTTGCGCGTTCGAGCCTTTGCCCTTCTATATAGCTGACCTAACGAGTAGTGCTTCAGCGACCGAAACGGCGCATAACGCACAATCTCCGTATACGCCAGGCCCGCTCTCTCCTTCAATAATACCAGCAGCTCAGCTCTGAGTCTCGTTCCTGCCCTCGTGGACGTATCAATCTTCTTGATACTCCTGCTTATCCTTTTCTCGAAATCCCTTATCACCTTCTCTGCCGGCTCAAAATCAAACTCCTGAATCCGCCTCCTCTTGGACTCTGACCCCCTCTTGCGCCGGTCAAACTTCCTCATGGCAGACTCAATGAACCTCTCATCCCCGAGAACATCCCCCAGTCTTGTCGTCTTCACAGACAGGTCTCTCGAACGCCACTCCCTCAGCAAATCCTTCAAAACAGACTTCTCCCCAAACAGATCCCTTACAAACTCCCCGTCCAGAAAGGTCTCGCTACTCTCGTCAAAATACTCACGTATGCTTGACCATTCATACCTCCAGGGGCTCCTCACTACCCCAGCGCGCTCAGGGTTCAGCAGGGCGTACACAACCGCTACAGTCATGTACATGTCCTCCTGTATCAACGTTGACTTGAATCTGCCCTGGAATACATACCCGGACCCGCCAGCTCTCCTCCTATAGTAGGCCCCATACTCTCCATTCAACTGCTTCATGAACTCAGACAGCTTCCCACTGGAGTTCTGCAATATCAGATGATAGTGGTTATCCATTACGCAATAGACGAAGACCCTCATCTTGTGGAGTATGGAGCTTGCTTCGAGGATCTCGAGAAACCGGGCCTTCGCTCCGTCGTCAGGGAATACATTCTCCCCACCGTGCCCACGGTTCATGACATGGTGGAATGCGCCCTTATAGGTCAGTCTCGCTCTCTGCACAGCCCTATACTACAGACAAACTGTCAAACTGTCAAGCACCGAGCAAAGGCTCAATAGAACAGCGTCAGGTTGACGGTTGGCTTCTTGGCCATGAGCAATGCATGAGTGTTATCCACAACGAAATAGTATGTCGTTGGTCCTAACGTGCAGTCGATGTCAAGGTTGGAGACCCGTTCGCCTGAGGCGTCAGTTCTGTAGTGGAACCTCTCGCCGTTCTTGAATGCTTCGAAATTGTTTTTCCCTTCCAAAAGCCAGACATTCACATCCCACTCCGGCACAGATACCGAACCGACCAGCCGTGCCTCATCAGGAGAGGAAAACTCCACGCGCCAGTATGCCCCCGCATCGAGCGTGAAAGTCCTGGACACAAGCGGGTGAGCCTTCTTCGACGATGCGCCAATTCTGTCGGATGACAGGAACACGGCGGCCACGAAACCTATTACGCATATGACTATTATGCCAACCACGACTCCAAGCAATACGCGCCGAGCGCTTACAGGCCGCATCTCCCCAGTACGGGCATCGTGTACTGGCTTCACGTCGCTAGCGATCGATACGGTTTCATCAGCTGGCTGCTTGTAGATAACAGACTCGTCAAGTACGAAGACGCTATTGCAGTGCTCGCAGGTCTCTTTCTCCCCTAGCTTCTGCTTGCTCACCTCAAGCAACTTTCTGCACTTGGGACATCTGATGACCATTCTACCCTCCTTTTCGCGGTTCCAAGGATCATATCTACCCCTTCGTTTCGAGAGCCTCTCAATTCTCACTAAGATTGACCTGGGTTTCTGCCGCAAAACTGGCCCGCGTTCCTGGTCATTGAGACTACGCTCTCGTTCAGCTTTGTTCAAGAACTAAATGCTCCGTCCCGTTCCCCCCTGCTAATTCTCCCTCAAAATTGACCCGGATTTCTCCGATAAAACTGACCCACCTTCCTGGTCATTGAGAATAGACCTTTGTTCAAGAATTAAGTGCCCCGTCTTGTCTCTGCCTCAGCAACTGGATCAGCTGTGCAGAAGGTCGAAGAGCACAATCTCCAGAGCGGAGTAGAACTTTCAAAGTGTCAAGCACCGAGGTGTGGCCCTTATTCTTGCACCGTCCCTAAGGCTTTACCAGTTCTCGAGAAATATCAGAATGCTAAACCTAGTACTCCTCGATGCAGTCTCTATCGTTAGAAACCCCGTCTCCTACTGAACCACCCTACCCTGATGCCAGAATACTGTTCCCAAAGTCAAAAAATACACCGACACGATAAGAGCTATCCACAAAAGAAGATCCGAAAACCCAAACACGGCAAAGCACCGGCTGAATGCGTAGCACTCGAATGCCAAAGGAATGAAAATGACGGCTATGGGCAACACCGCTGTCCACAGATGAATTAGCTTCTTGGCAACGCCTGTGGTTTTGAATGCGAAGTAACTCCAGGCATCCATGGCTGTTAAGGAAACAAGAAAACCAGAGAGTGCATTGGTGTAAATGGGTTCGTAAACAGACCGTACAACGCTATCGTGTACGATTGTCTGGAAGTTGCGCATTGAAACCAAAGCCATTGCCTCATAATAGCAATACGCAATTAGCACAGGAATTAGTCTCTCGACGATGGAGATGTCCCGCAATTCAAAGGGACCTAGCGTTACTCCTCGTATGGCCGCGTTTGTCAGAAGCCAGAATATCAGGAACAGGAAATAAACGAGGGCTAAGCGATATTGGAACCCAACTGTCAGTCTTTGGACATTTCCTCGGACCGCCACGAGATACTCTTTTGCATAGTCACGTACGGAAGCACCCGAGAAGGCCTGTTCCACCGATTGTTCTATAGTCTGTCTTTCAAACATACCTACAACACCTCCCCTCCTGCTGGACCCGTGCCCAACATTTTTCAAGTCACGACCACCTACTCATGAAGCACGCCCAGATTGTATTGTCTCAGCAAGTCCGGGTCAAGCGAGCTTGCCAGAATTCCGCAGCTTGGGAGATCAAGCTTAAGCAGCGATATGACGATATGTGCTCAATTGTCAACATATCAACACATCGGTGCAAGTATGTGGGTGGGCATGTGGGAAGCTGATGGTTCCAGTGGGTGGTTGACAGCGGGGGTGGGGTGGGATAGAATCGCTGATGAGAAGTGACGAGAATACCGTCTTTGAGGAACCGAGCGCGGAGCAATAGTTGTCAATATCCCATATTCGAGGTTTGACCCCAAACTGAGGTCCCGGGCCATGGGAGGTTAACGAGATGAAAAAAGAAAACCTGGAATCGCTGTATGAAGAGCTCCAAGGATATCTTTCACAAGCTCCTTGGCCAGAGAAAACAAGCGATTTGATAGCTGATCAATCTGTATGGGAGCAATACAACCACTCAGTGGAATTGCTCACTGACATTTCGGGACGAGACTACAGCCGTTTCCTTGTTAAGCCCTGGGTGGGAAACAGCGGCAGACAGTTCGTTGGTCTTCTTGCATACAGGCAGAAATTAGGTGGCCTGATTTCCTCGCTCCATGCAGAGTATTTCTCCAAAAAACCAGCGCCCTTTAGCAGTGTACCGGAAACGGTAGTGACCCAGAGTCAGCAGCAAGTTCAGTCAGTTTACGCTCAGGTACTTCTTGAAATCGATAGCAAAATCGATGAAATGATCCCCAGCCATCAAGAAGGAAGCAAAGAGAGAAGCTTCTTGCAGAAGGTCAAGAGTTCCCTAAAGTCCGCATCAAACGTAGCTCAGCTTCTGGCCCTGTTCTTTAGAATAGCAAAGGAATGTGGCCTCAATATCGATGATGTTTTGAAGGTTTTTGGCTGAAGTCTAAAGAACACCGCAAACGCCTGCTGCCGGAGGAAAGCTAACGAGACCGGACCCACCGCACTTGAATCGGATACAGGGTTTCTGCCGTTTATCCCAGGACCCACAAAGGAGGCGAAAAAATGAACACATGTGAGTCATTAAGAAAAATAGCTGGGTTTGCAAAGAGGTTCGAAGAGCAGATTCTTTTGAAGGATTTCGAGGGTCCTGACTCCCTAAGGCGCGACTGGTACCTCGCCCTGAAGTTCTTCTTCAAGAGGTCTTTCTATCAGGGACGACCAGATGAAGTCTCAGACAAGTTTCTCGCATCGGCCCTCGACTGTCTGGACAACCTGCTTGGCCGCACTGAGGAGAAACGGCATTCAAGGGTGCAGGAGTTCTTTCGCGATGGATGGATGAACCGGCAGAATTGGCGCTCTCATCAGAACCCAATTCACAAAAGCCTAAAAGAATCCGGAGTGAACAAAGAGGCAGACAGGCTAATGGTGTTGTCGGCATTAGCATTCATTATCGAGAGAGGGTTTCTGAATATCGTGACTCACTCGGTTGAGAGAATTCGGGGAGGACACATAGCAGATCTGTACGCGGAAGTAGATAGCATATACTCTGTTGGGGACAAGATCACATCCTTATTTCTTAGAGATGTGGTGCATCTGTTTAGCATCGAGCGGCACTTGGGTAGCGGGGATTTTGTCTACGCCCAGCCCGTCGATGTATGGGTTAGGAGAGTTGCTGAGGAACTCGGGTTGAAAGGGCTCAATGACCAAGCGACAAGGAAGCTGCTGGTAGACAAGTGTAGTGAGTGTAAAGTGTCACCTATTGCCTTCAACGAAGGAGCCTGGTATCTAGGCTCCCACTCACTCGCCATGGCTATCGGATCTGTCTTACAGACGTAATCAAGCACCTACACAAGACGCAAAAAACCCGTTAAGCCCAGTCACGGATTTTAGGACTGGTAGCTAACCTTTGTCCAGACCGGACTCACACCAGCAAGAGCTAAGGAGCTTTGCCAGTCTTCGCCCAGGTAGCTACTACTGGCTACGCTCAGCACACTCGTGCACCGTCCCCAGTGTTTCACAGTCATTGCTTATCTTGGTTGCATCGCCGGCATGTACGAGCGGCTAACGCTGACGGTGAGTTGCCGGCTTCACGAGGGCGGTCGCACTTCTTTACTAGCCATTAAGGTTTTGCTTTTTGCATAACTCTCAAGTAGGGTTTTGATGATAAGCAGGCAATCGGTAGCACAATCTACTAGTTCAACCCAACTGAACTCTGAGAATTTGTAGTCATATTCATTCACGGCAAAATTAACAATACGTTTCTTATCGTCAATATTCCACACTGGGTCAAATAGATGTCGCTCGGAGAAATGAATATAACCACTGGTGTATTTGTACACACGAGGGACCCAGTCAAAACTCTCGCCAAGCTTCTGAGTCAAGTAGGAATCTGTCATTTTTCTTCCATCTCTATCTTTCATTTTGCTTATTTTGCTTCCAGCAATGACTTCACCTGCCATGCTCTGAGGGTCATCAGATAAGCAAAAAGCAGAAAATCTCAAAACAGTATCTAGGTGCATTCTTAATACCGCCCTGGCACACGTCATATTCCAACTAAGAACAAGTAACTCGAGTGCAGAAGACGTACTCAAACACCTCTTCATGATGCCAATAATAACCATGTCCATTGGATACACGGCCTTGTTCCCGGCATGCATTATTTGAATGCCTAACGAGGGAAACTCACTTCTGAGCTTCTTCAGTCTATCAATTGATCTAAGTGTTTTAGGCGAATGCTGCTGCACGGGCCGCCGCCCACCATGTAGTATACTGCACTTTCTGGTGCAATATCGTGACAGATTCCCACAGTCTATCTGGGTTCCTTGCCTGACCGTTTCAATCAACAGAATCTTTTCACATAAGCGGACGGTTGTCAAATTCTTTCGCAACAGTGATTGAGGCATCTATTGGTGATGATTTGGCACAGCTCTTTTGAGAATCGGAATGTCAAATGGTCGAGTAGGACTCATAGCTGCCACTGCCAAAGAGACAGCTATGAGCCCCCTCACAGAACCGGACATGAGGATTTCCCTCATCCGG
>SOJN01000113.1 GCA_004376575.1 candidate division TA06 bacterium
GCTGAGAGCTGCCTTCCGGTAAATTCTGGCTTTTTCGCCCGGGTTCTCAAGTTCTTCAGACAGTGAAAGATAATTTGAGACGGCAGCTCTATGGTCTCCTTTCCACACCTGCGCATCTGCCAGTTCTTCTGTGATTCTTTTGCGCTGTGGATCCGCCTCCTTCAGGTTCGAAAGAGCGAGCATGAACAATTCCACACAAGAGTCAAAAGAAGATGCCTTCTTCGCGTCTCTCGCGGCAGCCAGTGAGTATTTGACAGTTTTCGTTTCTATGGCAGCCCTCTCTGCATGATTAGCAAGCTGGTAGTAATGGTTGGGATAGATTGACTCAAGGGTATTGAGTACTTTCTTGTGCATCACCTTCTTCTCTTCCCGCGGGATTCTTGAATACAGAGCAGTTGAAACCCACTTGTGCGTGAAAGAATATGCTGTGCCAGCCTCTTTCTGTACCAGTTTCCTGGATCTAAGGGCCCTCAGCAGTGCAGAGAACTTCTTTTCGCTGCGGCCCGATAGGGCCTTCAACACCTCTGTCTCGAACGTGTCGCCAACCACGGAGGCCTTCTTGAGGAACTCCAACTCCTCTTTTTTCAGTCCTTTGATAAGGAGATTGGTGAATGCCCCTATCGTTCTTGGAGGCTTCCTCTCTTTTATTCTGGCCCACTTGACCTGGCATTTGTCGCCGGTCATGATGAGGGATTCCCTGTAGAGCCAGGATACAGTCTCTTCTTCAAGCAGTGGTACGCCGCCTGAGTAGCGGTGTACTAATTGAGCCAGTTTGAAAGGGACGTTCATGCCGAGCATGTTGGATACAAGTCTCTGAGTCGAAGTTTTTGACAGTGGTTGCAGCTCGATCAGTTCAATTTCGAACTCCTCCTGGCTGGTGTCTGTCCAGAGGTTCTGGTTTGCTGCGGCAATGCACGCAAGGCCCTGCCGTGTGCGGCAGTATCTGGAGAGATACTGAAAGAGTGACTGGACATTCCTGTGGCCCAGTTCAAGGTCATCGAGAAATATCAGCAGTCCTTTGTCGAGTTCCTCTGAGATGCGAGAAAAGTATTTACTTATCACTTCAAACTGCCTGATCAGCTCTTCGTGGCCGGAGATTTTTCCTTCATGGAATACTGCAGCCTGCATACCCAACTCACGCTGCTCGGCTTCCGCAAGGTCTGAGAAAGGTCCGAGCGGATGTGTCCTGGATGCTGTGCACGAGGCTGCGAATATGTACATGCCCTCAAGCTGGGCCCTTCTTTTCAGTTCCTTGAGAAGCCTTGATTTTCCGATTCCTGGTGGACCCGTTATCAATGCTGCGGCATTTCTCGACCTGGATGTCTTCTTGACCAGACTGAGAAGACGATCCAACTTTCTTCTTCTTCCGACAAGACTGCTTGAGAGGAGTGGCCTTCGCGTCTTCTCGATTCCAGACAGGCTATCTTCAGGGAGCAATTCCCTTAACGCCTCAAGAATCTCAAGAGCATCTCTGGGTCTGTTCTCCGGCTTTGTTCTGGTCATCCTTTCCAGGATGCGCTCCAGGGGGAGTGGAACATTGTCAACCCATTTTGATATGGGCTCCAGCTCACGGGTGAGTCTGTCTTTTATGATTGCGGGAGTCTCTCCTGTGTCGAATGGAGACCTGCCGGTCAGTGTTTCATATATGACCACACCCAACGAATAGATATCTGATCTCGCATCAGGGGTCATGCCTGTAAAGATCTCTGGTGCCATGTAGCCGGGTGTGCCTTTGAGGACGGCCGGGGCTGTGACACCAACGTTCTGAACCAAACCAAAGTCTGTCAGCTTTGCAGTAACTGCCTTCCCTTTTCTGGAAACGAGTACGTTTTCCGGTTTTATGTCGCCATGAATGTAGCCAAGATAGTGAATGTGGTGGAGGGCTCTCAGAATCTGGGAAAGGGCAGCGAAGAAAGGCTTGGATGGTCTTTTGAATGAGCGGTGGAAATGGCGTCCGCTCACAAGTTCCATGGTGAGGAAGGGCCGCCCATCCTTGGCCGTCCCGAAGTCGTATATAGCAACAACATTTGGGTGGTTTATGTTTGACAGACTGCTAAACTCCTCTTTAAGGAGAAGAGTGTCTTCTCTGTCTGTGGTCATCGCAATCTTTAAGGCCACTGTCCCCTGCGGGCCGACGGCTTCAAAGACCTCTGTGAAGGCCCCCTCACCAAGTTTCTTCACGATTGTGTAGGAACCTATGACGTCCGGGTTATCCATAGTTCTCTTAGAATCTAGCACCATCCTGTGCAGGTGTCAAACTAAGAACACGAAAATGGAAATTCCTCCGAGCCCTTCCACCCACCTTCGAAATTGCGAAATTATACCTAGCCCGTCCCCTGGACAGGAAAACTTGTAATTGCGAGCCAAAAAGGCCCGGCCTTTCCATAGAAAGGACGAGATATTTTTGGTCCTTCGTCGGCGTTAGCCGATGGAGGAGAAGCCAGCGACGGGGCAATCTCCGTTATTTGACATGTTTCAAATTTGCGCATTTGGGGCCAAACCTTGAAAGTTGAATTGCGCACCCAAGAGCCCGAAAGTTCGAAAGTTTGGCTCTTCTCCAAATTAGTTGGCGGTAGTGCTTGGCAATGGGGTGCTATGTCCTTGTTTGCCATTGGGATT